>JAUXST010000235.1 GCA_030679805.1 Reyranella sp.
CGTTTATCGGCTTCGCGTTTAACGTGAATCATAAGACATGGCAGGGCTGCGGAGAGTCAATGGATTTTCGCTCAGCGCGTTATACTGTGCATCGATCAAGCGCCGTCACCGGAGAAAACCATGTCGCTCGCCGAGCAGGCCATCCCGTCGGGGAGGCCGCCGTCGCCGTTCTATACCGAGGAGCACGAGGCGTTTCGAAGCACCGTCCGGCGCTTCGTCGAGCGTGAACTCATGCCCCATGTCGACCAGTGGGACGAGGCCGAGGAATTCCCGCGCGAGCTCTATCGCAAGGCATCGGCCGTGGGCCTGTTGCAACTCGGTTTCCCCGAGGAATATGGCGGCGTTCCCACCGATCCGTTCTTCGGCATCGTCAAGGCCGAGGAGATGGCGCGCCACGGCAGCGGCGGCCTCAATGCCAGCCTGAACAGCCACACGATCGGGGCGCCGCCCATTGCCGCGCTAGGGCCGGAATGGATGAAGCGCAAGGTCCTGCCCGAGGTGCTGGCGGGCGAGAAGATCAGCGCCCTTGCCATCACCGAGCCATCGGGCGGCTCGGACGTCGCCAACCTGAAAACTACGGCGCGGCGTGACGGCGACCACTATGTCGTGAACGGCTCCAAGATGTTCATCACCTCGGGCATGCGCGCCGACTACTACACCGTCGCCGTCCGCACCGGCGGGTCGGGCGCGGGTGGCGTATCGCTGCTGCTGATCGAGCGCGACCGCGAGGGCTTCGCCCGCACCAAGCTCAAGAAGATGGGCTGGTGGGCCTCCGACACCGCCCAGCTCTTCTTCGACAATGTGCGCGTGCCGGTCGAGAACCTGATCGGCGAGGAGAACCGCGGCTTCATCGGCATCATGCTGAACTTCAACCAGGAGCGGCTCGGCATGGCGGCGGGCGCTTGCGGCTACGCCAAGGTCTGCCTCGACGAGGCGATCGCCTATGCCCGCCAGCGCCACACCTTCGGCAAGCCGCTGATCGCCAACCAGGTCGTGCGCCATCGTCTGGTCGACATGGCGATGCGCATCAATGCCGTGAAGTCGACGCTCGAGCTGTTGGCCTGGCGGGTCGGCCAGGGCGAGAAACCGGTGGCCGAGATCTGCATGCTGAAGAACCTCGCGACCTCGACGATGGAGTTCTGCGCCAACGAGGCGATGCAGGTGTTCGGCGGCGCGGGCTACCTGCGCGGCGCCAAGGTCGAGCGCATCTATCGCGAGACCAAGGTGATGTCGATCGGCGGCGGCTCGGTCGAGATCATGAAGGACCTCGCCGCCCGCCAGATGGGATTGTAGAAGGGGCCATGAGCAAGTCTCTCACCACCAAGGAAGAGCGCCTGGCACTGTTCCAGGAATGGTTTTCCGACACCATCCCGCACAGCAAGGCGCTTGGCCTGAAGGTGATCGATGCCCGCCGCGGCTTTGCTTCGATGCAGCTCGAGTGGCGCGAGGAGTTCGTCGGCAACCCCGAAACAGGCGTGCTGGCGGGCGGGCCGCTGACGGCGATGCTCGACGGCTGCTGCGGCATGGCGGTGGCCACCATGTTGAAGGAGCCGATGCCGTTCGCCACGCTCGACCTGCGCATCGACTACGCCAAGCCCGCGACCCCGGGCAAGCCGGTGATCGCCGAGGCGGAATGCTATCGCATCACCAGTTCGGTGGCCTTCACGCGCGCCTTCGCCCATCACGGCGACCCCAAGGATCCGATCGCCGCCGCCGCCGGGACCTTCATGCTCGGCACCAAGGGCCAGGTAACGCGCGCCCAGTCGATCGGCAAAGAGGCGATCGGCAAAGAGGCGATCGGCGCGGAGCCCAAGATATGAGCAGCCTGCTCGAGCGCCTGGCCGAAGCCCGCAAGGCGGGCGACGTCGGTCGCCTGGCCGAGGCCATTCCCTATGCGCGCTGGATGAGGATCGCGCCGGAGAACGGCACCGGCGAGCTGCTGACGCGCATGCGCTATCACGACGACCTGATCGGCAACACCTTTCTGCCGGCCATCCATGGCGGAACGCTGGGCGCCATGCTGGAGATGACGGCGATCTTCCATCTGCTGTGGGAGACCGAGACCGAGACGGTACCCAAGATCGTCAACATCACGGTCGACTATCTGCGCTCGGCGCGGCCGGTCGACGTCATCGCCCGCGCCACCGTCACCAAGCAGGGCCGCCGCATGGTGAACGTCTTCGCCGAGGCCTGGCAGGACGATCGCTCCAAGCCGGTCGCCACCGCCAATGCGCATTTTTTGGTGAAGTCCTCCGACGACGCGCCACCGTCGCTCTGATCGGAAGAGATCAACCCAGCGGATTGGCGAGGTCGATGCCGTAGGTCTTGGCGTTGCGGGTCATGTAGGCGTCGCGCGGCGCCACCGGTTCGCCGCGCACGGCGGCGGCCACCATGTCGAGATAGGTGTGCCAGCCCATGGCGTTCAGCTTCACGAAGCGCTCGAGCACGGGAAGATGCGTGAGGGTAAGGGCGGTGTCGCCTCCCGCGGGCTTCAGCTCCAGGCTGAGGTAGGACTCGGGATAGGGGGAAACCTCGTCGCCGGGATTAAAAACGTTCCAGCTGTAGGTGAGCCGCTCGGGCGGCAGGCACTGCGTCACAGTTCCGCGGATGTGGCCGCCCATCAGCGTGACGGCGCCGCCGATCCTGGGCTCGATGTGGCCTTCGCCGTACCAGCCCGGCAGCAGGCTCGCCTCGGTCAGCACCTGCCAGGCGCGCTCGACCGGACCGGGCAGCAGGCGCTCGAAGCGCACCATATGCGCATGGGTGAATTGCGCGTCTTCGCTCATGGACTTTCCCGTCTCTTGCAGTAAAGAACGCCCGGCATGGATTACGATTCCTTCAGGACCCCGGGCGACGCCGTCGTGCGCGACGGTGCAGATTTCGAGGCCTACCGGCAGCCGGGCGACCTGATCGATTCAGAGCACCCTAAAATCGTGACCTACGCAAGGCGCATGGCCGGTGAGGGAACCGATCGCGAGAAGGCGCTCCGGCTCTACTACGCCGTCCGCGACGATCTCCGGTACGATCCCTACAACACGCCGATGAAGCGCGAGGCCTACCGCGCCAGCGCGACCCTGGCGGCCGGGCATGGCTATTGCGTCAACAAGGCAGGGCTTATGGCAGCGGTCTGCCGCGCCGCCGGCATCCCGGCCCGCGTCGGCTATGCCGACGTGCGCAACCACATGACGACCAAGAGGCTGGCCGAACTGATGGGCGGCGATATCTTCTTCTATCATGGCTACACCGACGTCTGGCTGGACGGGCACTGGGTGAAGGCCACGCCCGCGTTCAACCGGGAACTCACGGAGCGCTTCGGCTTGAAACCGCTCGACTGGGACGCGGTGGGCGATTCGATCTACCACCCGTTCGATCTCTCGGGCCGCCGCCACATGGAGTACCTCGCCTATCGCGGTGTGTTCGCCGACATCCCGTTCGACGAGATCCGCGGCGCGTTCCGGCATTACTACCCGCGCATGACGCGCGCCCAGGAAGAGATGCCCCTCGATGGCGCTCTGGGCGGCGACTTCGGCGCCGAAGGTGCGGCGGAAGCGACATCGAAGTGACATCAGAGTGATGCTTAAGCCGCGGTCGGCCGCATATATCGCCCTGCTGGTGGCGCTGGGCAGTTTCGGCCCGCTCACCATGAGCATCTACACGCCGGTCATGCCGTCGGTCGGCCACGACCTCGTCACCACGCCCGACAGCGTCAAGCTCACCCTCACGACCTACATGCTGGGCTTCGCGTTCGGTCAGCTCTTCTATGGTCCACTCAGCGACCGCTACGGCCGCCGTCCCGTGCTGCTGGGGGGATTGCTGTTCTTCACCGCCACGACCTTTGGCTGTTCGTTCGCCAATTCGATCAACGACCTCATAGCGCTCCGCGTGCTGCAGGGCCTGGGCGCTGCATCGGGCTCGGTGCTGGGCCGCGCCCTGACGCGCGACGCCTACACTTTCAAGGAAATGCCCCTGGTGATGAGCTGGATTTCGCTCGGCCAGAACATCGCGCCGTCGTTGGCGCCGACGGTCGGCGGTTTCCTCGGCGAATGGGCGACCTGGCGGGCGACCTTCTGGTTCGTGGGCGGCTTCGGCACGATCCTGTTTCTGGTGACGTTGCTGGGGCTCGGCGAAACCAACAAGTACCGCAGCGAACGCATCGATCTCGGCAGGCTCCTCAGCGGTTCGCGCGAGATGCTACGCGACCGCCGCTTCCTCGGCCACATCCTGCCGCTGGGTTTTGCCTTCGCGCTGAACTTCGGCATGCTGGCGGGCGTGCCCTTCATCCTGCAGGAAAGCTTGGGTTTCTCGCCGCAGGAATTCGGCCTGATCGTGTTGCTCTCGGTCGGCGGCTTCACCGCCGGCACGTTCGTCAACAACCGGCTGGTCGGCCGCATCGCGCCGACGACCATCATCCGCTTTTCGGGCTGGTTCCACATCGCGGCATTGGTCGTCATGGCGGCGCTTTCGCTGTCGGGAATTGTCACCTGGTGGGCCATCATCGGTCCGCACATGCTGCTGAGCTTCGGTACTGGCATGATCGTGGCCAACGCCAATGCCGGCGCCGTCGGCATGTTTCCGCGGTTGGCCGGCACGGCATCGTCGCTGGCCGGCCTCGCCCAGATGGGCATGGGCGCCATGGGCACGGTCTCGGTGGCGATCCTGACATTGGTCGGCAGCCGCTACATCGCCATGCCGCTGGTGATCGGGCTCGCGCCTTTTGCCGTCGCGATCCTGCTCAGTGCGCGGCTGTTGCGTCCGGGGGCGGGTGCCCTGAAACTGGAGTCGTAAGAAGAGGGAGAAGACCATGACGAACATGCTGAAGGACAAGGTCGTGCTGGTGACCGGCGCGGGCGGCGGCATTGGCCGCGAGATGGCTCTGCTGGCGGCGCGCGAGGGCGCCAAGGTCGTGGTCAACGATCTCGGTGGCGCGGTCGACGGCGAAGGCGGTGGCAGCACGACGCCGGCGCAGAAGGTCTGCGACGAGATCGCGGCGGCCGGCGGCAAGGCGGTTCCCAATGGCGACAGCGTGACCGATCCGGCCGGCGCCGAGCGCATGGTCAAGGCCGCGGTCGAGAACTTCGGCAAGATCGACGGCGTTATCAACAATGCCGGCATCCTGCGCGACCGCATCTTCCATCGCATGAGCCACATGGACTGGAAGATGGTGATCGACGTGCATCTGAACGGCGCCTTCAATGTGAGCCGCGCCGCCGCCAACTACTTCAAGGAGCAGAAGTCGGGCGCCTTCGTGCACTTCACCTCGACCTCGGGCCTCGTCGGCAATTTCGGCCAGGCCAACTACTCGGCGGCCAAGATGGGCATCATCGGCCTGTCGCGCTCGATCGCGCTCGACATGGCGGCGTTCAACGTCCGCTCCAACTGCATCTCGCCGTTCGCCTGGACGCGCATGATCGGCACCATCCCCGCCGACACGCCGGCCCAGGTGGCGCGCCTCGAGCGCTCCAAGAAGATGACCCCGGCCAAGATCGCGCCGATGGCGGTGTTCCTGCTGTCCGACGCCGCCAACACCGCCGGCGTCACCTCGCAGATCTTCGGCGTGCGCATGAACGAGATCATGCTGTTCAATGCCAACCGCCCGGTGCGATCCGTGCATATGTCCGAGGGCTGGACCCTGGAGGCGATCGACGAGATCGCGGTGCCGGCGATGAAGCCCTATTTCACCGACCTCAAGCGCTCGCCCGAGTACTTCACCTGGGATCCGATCTGATAAGCCTTGCCACCTCACCCTGAGGAGCGGCCGTAGGCCGCGTCTCGATCCGGGCGGGGTAACCCCCGCCCTTTGGTGGGCGCGAGCGCTTCGCTTGTTGCCCATGCTTCGAGACGGCCGCTGCGTGGCTCAGGGCGGGGACTACCCCGCCCGACTCAGCATGAGGTTTTGTTTTTGGAGAGAGTAGAGATGGCCGACAAAGGAAACGAACCGAAGATCGATGCCGATGAAGTGTTGGGCGGCATCGTGGAGTGGGTGAGCATCGAAAGCCCGAGTCACGACGGCAAGGCGGTGAACAAGGTCGTCGATCATGTCGAAGGCCAGTTCCGCGACCTCGGCCTCAAGCTCGACCGCGTGCCGGGCGTCGACGGCTTCGGCGACATCCTGGAGTGCAAGACGCCCCCGGAGCTGAATGGGGGCGAGGGCAAGGGCATCCTGGTGTTGGCGCACCTCGATACCGTGCATCCCATCGGCATGATCGAGAAGGATCTGAAGGTCCGCCGCGAGGGCGACAGCATCTTCGGGCCCGGCATCTACGACATGAAGGCGGGCGGCTACATCGCCTACTACGCGCTGCGCCATCTCATCCGCCAGGGCAAGAAGCCCAAGTTGCCGGTGACCTTCCTGTTCATCCCCGAGGAGGAGGTCGGCAGTCCGACCTCGCGCGCGCGCATCGAGGCGGCCGCCAAGGGCCACAAGTACGCACTGGTCATGGAGCCGGGCCGCGACGGCGACAAGGTCGTGACCTCGCGCAAGGGCGTCGGCCGTTTCGTCATGACGGTGAAGGGCCGGGCGAGCCATGCCGGCGTCCGCCACGAGGACGGCCGCAGCGCCATCCTCGAAATGGCCAAGCAGATCGTGCGCATCGAGGGCAAGACCGACTACGCCCGCGGCATCACCTGCAACGTTGGGCTGATCAGCGGCGGCACCGGCGTCAACGTCGTCTCGGCGGAGTGCAAGGCCGAGATCGACCTGCGCGTGCCGAGCCAGCAGCTCGCCGAGGAGATGACGCACTGGTTCCTCGGCCTCGAGGCGATCGGTTCCGATGTCGAGATCACGATCGAAGGCGGCATGAACCGGCCGCCCTACCAGAAGGACGCCGGCATCGCCGAGCTGTTCGGCAAGGCGCAGGCGATCTATCGCGAGATCGGCAAGGAACTGGCTGATGTGCCGCTGACCGGCGGCGGCAGTGACGGCAATTTCACCGCGGCACTCGGCATCCCGACGCTCGATGGGCTCGGCGCCGACGGCAAGGGCGCGCATGCCGCCAACGAGCAGATCTACTATTCGTCGCTGGTGCCGCGCACTTACCTCTGCGCCCGGCTGCTGGAGACCCTGGAGTAGTTCATGCGGATCGCGGGCCTCCCGGCTCCCTCATGATCATGAGGCGGGCCGGGAGGCCCGCGGTCCATTGAGTTCCGATGAGACGGCGCGCGCGGCATCGCGCATTTCGTGGGCTAGCGCCAGCGCGGTCGCCCGATCCAACTGGCTTGAGATACCGACCGCGGCGAGCGACCGCGAAATCGTGCCGGCTGCATCCAGCACCGGCGCCGCCACGATGGTGACGCCGGCAATGTAGTTGCCGCGGTCGATGCTGAAGCCCTGGCGACGTGCGGCGTCGACTTCCTTGCGCCAGGTCTCGAGGCTGGGGGCATCGTGCCAGAGCAGCGCGCGGAACCGTTTGTCGATCTCGGCCGACGGCTGGTCGCTGAAGGCCGCGACGCAGCGGCCGGTGGCGCTGATCAGGGCCGGGAAGCGGCTGCCGATATCGACATGCATGCGGACGGGCGCTTGCGTCTGCGAGAGAGCGACGACGATCATGTGGTCGAGGTTGGGAAGCTCGACGCCGATCGCGGTGACGGCGTAGCGCCGCGACAGTTCGTCGATCCTGGGCTGCACGAGGCTGGCGAAGTCGTTGGCCTGCAGGGCCGTGCGCGCGAGCGCAAGCGTGCCCATGCCGAGGCTGTACTGCTTGGCGGCATCGACCTTGACCAGTTCCTCGGCCACCAACACCCGCAGGATATGGAGGCTGGTGCTCGGCACGAGGCCGAGCGCCTGCGAGATCGCCTTGACGCCCATCGGCGTCTTGGTGCGGCCGAGCAGGCGCAGGATGGCGACGGCACGGGTGACGGCAGGGACGGCGCGGAGGATCATATTTGTCTATATACAATTAAAGAATCTTCTGTACAACTCTTTCCAATTCGACGAACGTTGCCGCCATGACGAGCCTCACGGCCTACACGAGCTATGCCGACGCCCAGGCGCACTTTTCAGGTGCGAAGCTCTGGGAGCTTTTCGACGGCGATCGCGACAGCCTGAACATCGCGCACGAATGCATCGACCGGCACGTCGATGGCGACCGCCCGGCCGTCATCGTCGTCCATGCCGGCGGGCGCGACGAAGCGCTGAGCTTCAGGCAGATTTCGGAGGATTCTTCGCGCTTCGCCCACTGGCTCGCCGCGCAAGGGATCGAAGCCGGCGACCGCGTCGCCATCATGCTCGAGCCGTCGCGCGCCTTTTACGCCACCGTGTTCGGCACCATGAAGTTGGGCGCCATCGCGGTGCCGCTGTTCACGCTGTTCGGGCCCGATGGGGTCAAGTTGCGGCTCGACGATTGCACACCGAAACTGCTCGTCACGAATACCGAGAAGGCCGTCCTCGTCGCGCCGACGATCAGCACGCGCATCGTCGTTGCCGACGAAGCCTTCACGGCGGGTCTGGCGTCATTCCCGCCGTCGTTCACGCCGGCCACTCGGTCCGATGCGCTGGCGATTTTCCAGTACACGTCGGGAACGACCCGAGAATTGCCGGAGGCCGTGAAGCATACGCATCGCGCGATCGTCACCCTGATGGTCGCGGCGCTGTACGGGACCGGCCTGCGGCCGGGCGACCGGTTCATCTGTCCGTCCTCGCCGGCCTGGGGGCACGGGCTGTGGCACGGCACGCTGGCGCCGCTCGCGCTCGGCATCACCATCGGCGCCTACGCCGGCAGGTTCGATGCCGAACGGCTTCTGAAGGCGCTCCAGGATCACCGCTTCACCAACATCTCCGCGGCGGCCACGCACTACCGCATGATGCGGAATTCCGGCGCCGCGGGGCGCTACCGGTACTTTCTCGAGAAGACGTCCTTCACCGGCGAGCCGATCGACAGCGAGACGGCGTCGTTTGCCGAAGCGACATTCGGGCGGCCGGTCTGCAGCATGTACGGCACGACCGAAATCGGCGTGATCCTGGTGAGCTATCCGGGTGCCAGAGATTTCACCGTCAAGCCGGGATCGCTCGGCAAGCCGATCCCCGGCGGCAAGGTCGAGGTCCACGACGCCGACGGCAAGCCGTGCCCGCCCGGCGTGATGGGCGAGATGAAGGTGTGGCGGCATGATCGCTGGATCGCCACCAAGGACCTCGGTCGCACCGACGAGGACGGCTACTTCTTCCACGGCGGACGGGCCGACGACGTCATCATCTCCGCCGGCTGGACGATGAGCGCCATCGAGATCGAGGATGCGGTGCTGAAGCATCCGGACGTACGCGAAGTGGGCGCCATCGGCGTTCCCGATAGCTTGCGTGGCCAGGTCGTGAAGGCATTCGTCGTCGCCGCCCGCGCGGGCGACGAGTCATTCGCGCGCGAGATCCAGGACCTGGTGCGGGAGCGGCTGAGCCAGCACGAATATCCCCGCCTCGTCGAGTTCATTGCCGAGCTGCCGAAGACGCCGGCCGGCAAGGTCAATCGCAAGCTTCTTCGCAAAAGGGAAAAGATAAATGTCGACTAAGACGATCGAGCGCAGCTTTCCGAAGATCACCGAAGAGGGCCTCGATGCGCTACGTGAGCGCATCGGCGTCAAGATCGGCGTGACCGCCGAGCCGTGGTGCCACGAGGCCACGCGCGACAACATCCGCCACTATGCCCACGGCATCGGCGACGACAATCCGCTGTGGTGCGTTCCAGATTACGCGCAGAAGACCAAGTTCGGCGACGTGATCGCGCTGCCGAGCTTCCTGTTCACGACCAGCCGTATCATCTCGGGTTATGTCGGCGGCCTGCCGGGAATCCATGCCATGTGGTCCGGCTCCGATTGGAACTGGCACAAGACCGTCAATCGTAACGACACGATCACGACCGAGGCCTGGCTCAAGGACCTCGTCGTGCACAATACGCGGTTCGCCGGCCGCGCGGTTCAGCAGACCTATCATGTCGATTTCTTCAATCAGAAGGGCGATCTGGTTGCCGACGCCGACAGCTGGTGCTTCCGCACCGAGCGCGACCACGCCCGCGAGCAGGGTACCAAGTACAAGGACGTGAAGGCCCGCCAACCGCGGCGCTACACCGACCAGGAACTGGCCGACGCCTACCGGCTCTACGCCGAGGAGAAGATCCGCGGAGCCGAAACGCGCTACTGGCAGGACGTCAAGGAAGGCGAAGCGCTGCCCACGATGCTGAAGGGCCCGATGACGGTGACGGGCTTCATCGCCTACGCGCAAGGCTGGGGCGGGCTCTACATCCGCGCCAACAAGCTCGCCTGGAAGCTGGCCGACTCGCATCCGGGCCTCGGCATCAAGAACCGCTTCGGCATTCCCGATTGCCCCGAGCGCGTGCACTGGGAAGAGGAATTCGCGCTCGAGGTCGGTGCCCCCGGGGCCTACGACTACGGCCCCGAGCGCGCCTCGTGGCTCACGCACCACCTCACCAACTGGATGGGCGACGACGGCATCCTGCGCAACGCCACCAGCAAGATCCGCCGCCACAATCCCGAGGGCGACATCCTGTTCATCAAGGGCAAGGTCAAGCGCAAGTACATCGAGAACGGTCGCCACCTGATCGAGATCGAGCAGGAGGCGCGCAACCAGACCGACGAGCTGTCGGTGCTGGGCACCGGCCTCGTCGAGTTGCCCAGCCGCGGCTGATGCCCGGCGCGCTCTCGGGACTGAAGGTGGTCGACCTGTCGCGCGTGCTGGCGGGACCGCTTTGCGCGCAGATGCTGGCCGACCACGGCGCCGACGTGGTGAAGGTCGAGCAGCCGGCGGGAGACGAGACGCGGCATCTCGGGCCGCCTTTCGACGAGCGCGGCGATGCCGCCTATTTCGCCGCCGTCAATCGTGGCAAGCGCGCGATCACGCTCGACCTCTCGAAGGCGGAGGGCCGCGCCGTCCTCGAAGCGCTGCTGGCCGGCGCCGACGTGCTGGTCGAGAACTTCCTTCCCGGCACCCTGGAGCGCTGGGGGCTCGGCTACGACGACGTGCTGTCGGTGCGTCATCCGCGGCTCATCCTCTGCTCGATCACCGGCTTCGGCGCCGACGGGCCGATGGGCGGGCTGCCGGGCTACGACGCGGTGCTGCAAGCGATGTGCGGCCTCATGAGCATCAACGGCACACCGGAGTCGGGGCCGACCCGGGTCGGCGTGCCGATCGTCGACTACGTCACAGGCTACAACGCGCTGGTGGGCATTCTGCTGGCGCTCACCGCGCGGCAACAGACCGGCAAGGGGCAGCGCGTCGATGTCGCGTTGTTCGACACCGCGCTCAGCCTGCTCGTGCCGCATGCCGCGAACTGGCTTTGCTCGGGCCTTACGCCGGGCCGGCTGGGCAGCGCGCATCCCAACATCGCGCCCTACGACAAGTTCCGGGCGGGCGATGGCGAACTCTTCCTCGGCATCGTCAACGACGGCCAGTTCCAGCGCTTTTGCCGCCGGGTCGCGCGCGAGGACCTGATGGAGGATCCGCGTTTCCAGACCAATGCAGCACGCCTGCAGCACAGGGACGCGCTACGCAAGGAGATCGAACGGACCCTCGTGTCCTTCGCGGTGGAAGATATCTGCCGCGACCTGATGCAAAGCGGGGTGCCCGCCGGGGCGGTGAACAGCGTGCCGCAGGCCTTCGCCCAGCCACATGTCGCGCATCGCCAGATGCTGGTCGAGCAGGGCGGCCATCGCGCGCCGGGCATCCCGGTGAAACTTTCCAGAACGCCGGGCAAGCCCGGCCGTCCACCGCCGCGCCGGGGTCAGCATAGCGAGGAAATTCTGACGGAGCTGTTTGGTTCAAAGGGAGGAAAAAGATGAAGATCAAGGCAATGGCATATGTGGCGGCTCTGCTCGCCAGTCTCCTGTCGGGCCTGCCGGCCTGGTCGCAAGCCTATCCAGCCAAGCCGGTGAGGCTGGTCGTGCCGTACCAGGCGGGACAAGGCACCGACGTCGCCGCCCGGCTTTTCGCCGAGAAGCTTGGCAAGGTGCTGGGGCAGCAGTTCATCGTCGACAACAAGCCCGGTGCCGGCGGCAATATCGGCACCGCGGACGCCGCCCGCGCGGCGCCCGACGGCTACACGCTGCTGATGGGCACGGTCGCGACCCAGACCATGAACGAGTTCCTCTATTCGTCGCTCGGTTACGAGCCGGACAAGGACTTCGTGCCGATCATCCTGGTCGGCATGCTGCCGATGGTGATCTCGGCCAATCCATCGTTCCCGGCGAACTCGATCCCCGAGCTGGTCGCGGCGGCCAAGGCACAGCCCGACAAGATCAACATCGGGTTGCCCAGCACGACGGCGCGCATCGTCTTCGAACTCCTGAAGGCGCGCACCGGTGCGCCGCTGTTCGGCATCCCCTACAAGGGCTCGGCAACCGCCATGACCGAGGTCATGGGCGGCCAAACCCAGCTCATCATCGACACCGCGACGGCGAGCCGCGGCCATATTGCGAGCGGCAAGCTGAAGGCGCTGGCCATCACCACGCTGAAGTCGAGCGAATTGATGCCGGGCGTGAAGTCGGTCGCCGAGCAGGGCGTGCCCGGCTTCGAAGTGACTGCCTGGAATGCGATCTACGCGCCGCGCGGCACGCCGAAGGCGATCGTCGATCTATTGAACGCCGAGATGGCCAAGATCCTGGCACAGCCCGAGGCTCGTCAACGCCTGATGCAACTCGGCTTCGAGCCGGCTGGCGGCTCGCCCGAGGCCCTGGCGGCTTACGAAAAGCAGGAGCGCGCCAAGTGGGGTCCTTTGATCAAGGCGGCCGGCCTCAAGGGCGATTGATGCCGCCAGCGTCTGCCGCCGCCTGCTAATAGGCGGCGGTGAAGCGCTTGCGGATATGCTTGGGCTTCTCGAGTTCGTCGAGGATGGCGATGGCGAAGTCCTCGCGGCTGATCCGGCTCTCGCCCTTGGAGTCGACGAGAAACTGATCGAGGCCCAGGCGGAACTTGCCGGTGCGCTGGCCGGCCGGGATCGCCGCCGCCGGCGAGATCGCGGTCCACTCGAGATCCTTGATCGCCCGGATGGCTTCCAGCGCCAGCATCGCCGGCTTCGAGGTCGGCGGCTGCACGCCCTTGTCCATCATGTGATCGAAATGGGTGCGGCCGTCCTTGCGGATCAGGCTGCCGGCACCGACGACGAACAGCGCGCGCTTCACGCCCGACTTGCGGATGGTGTCGATGACGCGGTTGACGTCGTTCTCGTTCCATTTCACCGACACGACGACGACATCGTGGCCCTTGAGGACCTGGGCCAGCACGACGGGATCGGTCGTGCTTGCGGCTCTGATCGTCATGCCGGGGCGGGCGGTGAGCTTGCGCGGATCGCGCGTGATGGCGGTGACGGTGTGCGAGCGGGCAAGCGCCTCGGTGAGCACGCGGCTGCCGATGTTTCCGGTGGCGCCGATCAGGGCGATATTGCTCATTCCTTGGTTCCTTTCATCAAGTCGTGCAGTGCCGCGACCGTGGCGGACGGCGCCTCCTGCGGTACGTTGTGGCCAACACTCGGGATCAGGCGCCGCTCATAGGCGCCGGTGAAGAACTTGGTATTGCCGTCGGTTTGCGGCGCCGGCCCGACGCCGTCGTTGCCGCCGTGCAGGTTGATCGTCGGCACGGCGATCGGGGGCTGGGCGGCGAGCCGCGCCTCGATGCCGGCGAGTGCCGGGTCACCCGGCGCATAGCCGTAGCGATGCCGGTAGGACTGGATCACCACCTCGACGAAGTCGGGGTTGTCGAAGGAAAGCGCCGACCTGTCGAAGGTCGCCTCGTCGAAGGCCCAGTCCGGCGACCACAGCTTCCACAACAGCCGGCAGATGTCGCGGCGGTTCTTGGCGAGGCCCGCCCGGCCACGTTCGGTGTGGAAGTAGTAAATGTACCAGAAGCGATGCTCCTGCGCGGCCGGCAACGGATCGACCGAGCGGGCGATGTTCAGGATGTTGTAGCCGGTGCAGCTCACAAGGCAGCGCACCCGCTCGGGCCACAGGGCCGCCACGACACAGGCGGCACGGCCGCCCCAGTCGTAGCCGGCAAGGGCCGCGCGCCCGATGCCGAGCGCATCCATGAACTGCAGCAGGTCGTGGCCGAGTGCGGCCTGCTCGCCGGAGCGGGGGGTGGCGGCGCTCAGGAAGCGGGTCGGCCCGTAGCCGCGCAGATAGGGCACCAGGACCCGGCAGCCGGCCGCCGCCAGCGGCGGGGCGACCTCATCGAAGCAGCGGGGGTCGTAGGGAAATCCGTGCAGCAGAACGACCACGGCGCCCCCGGGGGGGCCGTGCTCCTCGTAGGCGAGGTCGAGAACGTCGGTGCGGATGGTCCGGCTCTGCATGCTATCGCCAAGATAGCGGCTTGGCGGCGGCGTTGACAGTCCGCTGACGTCCACTCAGTTTCACAGAGAGGACGGCATGCACGCGACCTTGGTCAAAGCGAGCGACTATCTGACGCGCGAGCAAGTGCGCCGGCTCTGCGGCAAGTCGGATTTCGTGGGCGCGGTGCTGGTCTTGCACGCTTGGGCGCTGATCGCCGGCTGCATGGTTCTGTTCGCGTGGTGGCCCAATCCCTTCACCTTCCTGGTCGGCGTCATGGTGATCGGCGGGTCGCCAGCTCGGGCTCGCCATCCTGATGCATGATGCCGCGCATGGCCTGCTGTTCGCCAACCGTGGCCTGAACGACAGGGTGGGGGGCTGGCTCTGTGCCTGGCCGGTCTTCACCAGCCTGGAACTCTACCGGCCCTACCATCTGAAGCATCACCGGTTCACGCAGCAGCCCGAGGATCCGGACCTGGGGCTTTCCGCGGCGTTTCCGGTCAGCCGCAGGAGCCTGCAGCGCAAGATCCTGCGTGACCTGACCGGGCAGACGGCCTACCTGCGACGCGGCGAACAGCTTCGCCGCGCCCTGGGGCCGGCCGACCTCGGAGTCGGGCAGCGGTTGGGCAATCTCTGGCGCCGGGAGAAGGGGGCATTGACGGCCAATCTCGTCTTGTTCGGGCTGCTCGCGGCGGCGGGTTACTGGTGGCTCCATCCTGTGCTGTGGGTGCTGCTGCTTGCGACTTGGTATCAACTGGCGAGCCGGGTCCGGAGCATCGCCGAGCATGCCGTCGTTCCCGACGATGACGACCCTTTGCGCAATAGGCGAACCACGCGGGCCAATCCCCTGGTTCGATTGCTGCTCGCGCCTTATTGGGTGAACTACCACCTTGAACACCATTTGTTCATGTTCGTGCCGTGCTGGCGCCTGCCGGCCGCCCATCGCGCGCTGGTCGCTGCCAGCCGCGGCGGCGGCACGGCGCAGCACATATGAGGATCGTGTAAAGCCCCTGCTGGCCATCCCCTCAAAGAAAAAGGCGGTCCCCAAGGACCGCCTTTCTTGTGCCTGTCCGGCCGTTCGCGTCGGTTACTGTGCGGGGCAGGGGAAGATGTTCATCTCGGGGCCGAGGTTGAACGGCGGCGGCACCTGAGCCAGCGACGTAACCTTCGAGTCGAGCGCCCAGTCCAGCGCCCGCTTGCTGCGCGAGCAGAACTCCCGGTCGACCGGCGCGCGTTGGGCGGTGCGGTTCGAGATCTCCGTCACGAAGACGTCGACGTTCAGCCGCTTGGTGCGCGCGACCTGCGTCAGGGCGCGAAAGTTGGCGGAGAGGTCGCCCTGGAACTTGGCGACGAAGGCGGCGTACTGGCTCTCGTAGGCACGGCTGCCACCGGTGTTTTGGCACTGCAGGTAGGCCACGCTGAGTTCGCCTTGCACCATGCGGCCATGAACGGTCGCGAGATCGGCGGCATTGTAGCAGTACGCCCGGATGTTGCCGGCCGGCGGGCTGGGCGGAACGGGCGCCTGATAGTCGGGCGCGGCTGCTTTGGCGACGGGCGCCGTCGTCCTGGCTTGGCCGAGCGTACATCCGCCCACCGCCAGGACGCCTGCCACCAGAATTGCCGCCTGCGAAAGCTTCTTGATCATTCGTACACTCCCAACGCGTTGGCCGGAAACCGCCAGCGGGTACAACAGATAGACGCGTCTTTCAAACGCAATTACCGCGCAGGTCCGGATAAGGCCCCAAAACCAAGGATTTCAATGGACGGCCCTGGCCAGGGCGCGGTCGAATATCTCCAACCCGAGGTCGATTTCGCCGACGTCGATGGTGATCGGTGGCGCGATGCGGAATATCCCGAATCCTCCTCTGACGACGCTGGTCATCATGCCGAGTTCCAGGCATTCGCGCGCCACGCGCTGGGCAAGGTCCGGATCGGGCGCCCGGGTGCGCCGGTCCTTGACGAGATCCAGGCCGAGCAGAAGGCCGCGGCCACGAACGTCGCCGATACAGTCGTAGCGCTGCTGCAAGGCCAGCAGGCCGGCCTTCAGTCGGTCGCCGAGCAGGGCGGCGCGCTCGGTCAGGCGGTCGCGCAGGATGATTTCTATGACCTTGAGCCCGACCGCCGCCGGCAGCGGGTCGGAGGCGTGGGTGGTGTAGAACAGAAAGCCGCGCTCGGCGGCGATGTCCTCGATCTCCGGCGTCGTGAGCATCGCCGCCAGCGGCAGGCCCGCGCCCAGCGTCTTGGAGAGCGTCAGGTACTGCGGCACGACTCCGTCGCGCTCGCAGGCGAACAGATGGCCGGTGCGACCGAGTCCGGTCTGGGCTTCGTCGAAAATGAGCTGCATGTCGCGCTCGCGGCATTTCTCGGCCAGCGCCGCCATGTAGCCCTCGGGCGGTTCGAGCACGCCGCCGGAACTCAGGATCGGCTCGACGATGCAGGCGGCCAGCGCACCGCTCGACTGCCGGTCGATCAGCTCGAAGCCGAACTCGAGTTCTGACCGCCAGTCGTAGACGCCGTTCGCATCGATGAAACGCGAGCGATAGGTATCGGGCGCCGGCAGCACCAGCGCCCCCGGCGCCGGCGGGCCGTAGCCCTTGCGGCTGGAGGAATAGGTCGCCGCCGCGGCGCCGCCGGTGACGCCGTGCCAGGAGCGGCTCATGGCCACGATCTCGTGCCGGCCGGTCACCAGCTTGGCCATCCGCAAGGCAGCCTCGTTCGACTCGCCGCCGGTCGACACCAGCAGCACGCGGTCGAGCCGGCCCGGCGAAATCTTTGCGATCAGCGTCGCGAGATCGACGACGGGCCGCGACAGGATGGTCGAGTAGAGATGATCGAGTTCGCCGATCCAGTGGCGTGCCACCGCGACGATCTCGGGATGGCTGTGGCCGAGAATGGCGCTCATCTGGCCCGACGTGAAATCCAGGATCTTGCGGCCGCCGGCGTCGGTGAAGAAATTGCCCGCGGCGCTCTCGGCGATCAGGGGTGAGAAGGCGCCGCCATAGCGCACGAGATGCGCGCGTGCCTTGGCCCAGAACTGCGGATCGTCGTTGGCGCTCATGCAGCCTCCTCAGGAATCCAACAGGGCCGCCCGCACCAGCGGCAGCCGATCGTTGCCGAAAAACATCTGCTCGCCCACGAACATCGTCGGGCTGCCGAAGCCGCCGCGCGCGATCAGCTCGTCGGTGTTGGCGCGCAGCCGCGCCTTGCACGCATCGGTCTCGATGCCGGCGAAGAAGCGCTGGCGCTCGAGCCCGGCCGTGGCCGCGATGTCGGCCAACACGTCCTCGCGGCCGATGTCGCGGTCGTCTCCCCAGTAGGCCTCGAAGGCTGCGGTCGCATACGGCACCAGCCTGCCTTCATCGAGGGCAACGAAGGCGCCGCGCATGCACTTCACGCTGTTGACCGGAAACACCTTGGGCGGAAAGACGATGCGCAGCCCGTAGAGCCGGGCCCATGCGCCGAGGTCCTGGAGCATGTAGGCCTGCTTCAGGGGATTGGGCTTGGCGCGGCTGTCGTAGACCGTCTGGTTGACGGCATTGAACACGCCGCCGACCAGGATAGGCTTCCACGCAATTTCCGCGCCGACTTCGGCGGCGAGCGGCTGGATCGCGTGGAAGGCGAGGTAGGTCCACGGGCTGGAACAGTCGAAGTAGAAGGTGAGGTGGCGCGCCATTTCGTCTCTCCGCCGTCAGTTCGCCTTGTCGATGCCACAAGCGACGCGTATCTTGCAAATCCATGACGGTACCGGCTTTGCAGCCTAAAAAGATTGGTCCCAAGAAAGTAGCAATCGTCGTGCACCAGGAGCACTCGCGGCCCGGACGGGTCGGAGTTCTCCTCGAGAAGCGCGGATACGAGCTTCACCGCCTTTGCCCGAATCTCGGCTGCGATCTGCCCGAAGACATGTCGGACTACGCCGGCGTGGTTATCTTCGGCGGTCCGATGTCGGCCAACGACTGCGGCACCCTGGCCGGCATCAAGTGCGAACTCGACTGGATTCCCAAGGTCGTCGAGGCGGGCGTTCCCTATCTCGGCCTCTGCCTCGGCGCCCAGCTCCTGACGCGCGCCGTCGGCGGCCGGGTCGCGCCGCACCCCGAGGGTCTGGTCGAGATCGGCTATGTCGACGTCGAGCCGACCGAGGCCGGCCGCGACTGGTTCCGCTCGTCGATGAAGGTCTATCAGTGGCACCGCGAGGGCATGGACATCCCGGCCTGCTGTGAACTGCTCGCCACCAACGATCGCTATCCCGTGCAGGCCTTCCGCTACGGCGCCAACGCCTTCGGCTTCCAGTTCCATCCCGAGGTGACCCTCGAGATGAAAGAGATCTGGACCCTGAAGGCCTCGGAGCGCCTCAAGATGCCGGGCGCCCAGCCGCGCGGCGTCCATCTTTCCATGCACCCGCTCTACGATCCGCCGCTCGATCGCTGGATCAACGGCTTCCTCGACCGCTGGCTGGCGACGGATACCCGGACGCCCAATTGAATATCCGGGCCCAGATGGCCCACCCCGCCGCCATGGGCTAGGCTTCCGGCCAAAGCTTGGGAGGCACGGTTCAATGTCGGCTGCTCTGATCTTCGTCCTGGCGCTGGTGCTCGTGGCACTGGTCCTGGTGTTCGCCGGCGTGAAGACGGTATCGCAGGGCACCAACTGGACCATCGAACGTTTCGGCCGCTATACGCGCACGCTGTCGCCCGGCCTGCATTTCATCGTGCCCTTCGTCGACACGGTCGGCCGCAAGATGAACATGCAGGAGAACGTCCTCGACATCCCGCCGCAGAAGGTCATCACCAAGGACAATGCCAGCGTGCAGGTCGATGCCGTAGCCTTCTATCAGGTGGTCGACGCGGCGCGCGCCGCCTACGAGGTCCAGAACCTCCATCTCGCCATCACCAACCTGGCGCTCACCAACATCCGCTCGGTTATGGGCAACATGGCGCTCGACGAGGCGCTGTCCAAGCGCAACGACATCAACAACACCCTGCTCGCCGTCATCGACCAGGCAACCAGCCCGTGGGGCGTGAAAGTGCTGCGCATCGAGGTCAAGGACATCGCGCCGCCCGAGGACATCGTCGTTGCCATGGGCCGGCAGATGAAGGCCGAGCGCGAGAAGCGCGCCACCATCCTCGAGTCCGAGGGCGTGCGCGAATCGAGCATCCAGCGCGCCGAGGGCGAGAAGCAGTCGGCCATCTTGACCGCCGAGGGTCGTCGCGAGGCCGCTTTCCGCGACGCCGAAGCGCGCGAGCGCATGGCACAGGCCGAGGCCAAGGCGACGGCGGTGGTGGCCGAGGCGATCGCCGGCAACGGCGTGCAGGCGACCAACTACTTCCTCGGCACCAAATATGTCGAGGCGCTGGCCAAGATGGGCTCGAGCCCCAATGCCAAGGTCTTCTTCCTCCCGGTCGAGGCGGCGGGAATCATGGCCTCCATCGCCGGCATCGGCGAGCTGGCCAAGGAGGCCCAGGCGCGCGGCGTCGAGGCCGCGACCCGGCCGCGCGGCTCGGTTCCCAACGCAGGCTAGCCGGCCATGAGCTTCCAGGTCGTCTTCTGGTACTGGTGGGCGCTCGCCGCCGTGCTGCTTGTCTTCGAGATGCTTCTGCCCGGCGTCGTCTTTCTTTTCCTGGCCGTCGGCGCGCTCGCATCGGGCGCGGTGCTGCTGGCGGCGCCCGCTCTGTCGCTCGAACTGCAGCTCGTGATCTTCGCCGTCGTGGCCGTCGCCTCCGCGGTCGCCTTGCGGCCGACGCTGCGCCGCCTGCAGCAAAGCCGGACTTCCGAGCCGTCGATGAATGCCCGTGGCGAGAGCCTCGTCGGCAAGATCGTGGTGCTCGACGCGCCGATCCTGAACGGCCGTGGCCGCATCAAGCTGGGCGACGGCAGCTGGAGCGTCACCGGGCCCGACATGGTGGCCGGCGCGAAGGTGCGCGTGCGCGGCGTCGACGGCAACGAGCTCAAAGTCGAGCCGGC
>JAUXST010000523.1 GCA_030679805.1 Reyranella sp.
GCCGTAGCGAAATCCGCCGACGACCAGGCAGAGGCCAACCACGCCGTTGCACACGACCATGATCACCGAGAAGACCGTCTCGCGCGCCAGCGTCGGCTCGCCCTCGCCCGTCAGCATGATCGACAGGATCAGCGCCAGCTCGATCACGGTGACGGCGACGGTCAAGACCAGCGTCCCGTAGGGCTCGCCCAGCCGGTGGGCAATGACATCGGCGTGGTGGACAGATGAAAATACCGCCGCCGTCAGCACGGCAAGGCCGAGGACAGACAGAATTCCAGCCACACCCGGCGGCAAGCCGTCGTGACCGCCGGCGGACAGGGCGACGACGGACAGGGCGACGGCGACCGCAAGGCCCAGCACGGGGGCCAGCCGCCAGACCCATCGCCTGCCCGCGGCCATCGATCAGCCGGCCGGGCGGCGGGACTTCCACCAGTCGGCGAGCTCGCCGACCAGGCCTTTGCGGAAGGCCATGACGATCACCACGAAGATCATGCCCTGGATGACCAGTACGAACTCGCCGGTGGCCGCCAGGTAGTTCTGCATGGTGATGATGATGAAGGCGCCAACGACCGGGCCGATGATCGTGCCGAGCCCGCCGACCAGGGCCATCAGCACGACTTCCCCCGACATCGCGGCACTGACGTCGGTCAGCGTCGCGAACTGCAGCACCATCGCCTTGGTGGCGCCGGCAAGGCCGGCCAGTGCCGCCGACAGCACGAACGCCAGCAGCTTGTAGCGATCGGCCTCGTAGCCCAGCGACACGGCGCGCTGTTCGTTGTCGCGGATCGCCTTCAGCACCTGGCCGAACGGCGAATGGATGATGCGGTAGATCGTGCCATAGCCGAACAGGAAGATCGCCAGCACCACGTAATAGAGGACGCGATCGTCCTTGGTCGGGATCAGGCCACCGAGCAGCGGCTTGCGGACGATGCCCTGCAGCCCGTCCTCGCCGCCGGTAAAGGGCGCCTGGATGCAGATGAAGTAGATCATCTGGGCGAAGGCCAGCGTGATCATGGCGAAATAGATGCCCTGGCGGCGGATCGCCAGCGCGCCAGTGATGGCGCCCAGCACGGCGGCGCCGGCGACACCCGCCAGGATGCCGAGCTCCGGCGCCATGCCCCAGGCCTTCACGACATGGCCGAAGAAGTAGCCCGAGATGCCGAAGAACATGGCATGGCCGAAACTCATCAGCCCGACGTAGCCCAGCAGCAGGTTGAAGGCACAGGCAAACAGCGCGAAGCAGAGCGCCGTCATCAGGAATATCGGATAGGCGAACCACGGTGCGACCAGTGCCGCGACCAGCAGAGCGACGCCCATGACACGCTGCGCCGTCATTTCGTCTGCCCGAACAGGCCGGCGGGCTTCACCAGCAGCACGATCGCCATGACGACGAAGATCACGGTATTGGAGGCCGGCGGATAGAAGACCTTGGTCAGGCCCTCGACCAGTCCGAGGCCGAAGCCGGTCACGATCGAGCCCATGATCGAGCCCATGCCGCCGATCACCACGACGGCGAACACGACCAGCACCAGGTTAGTGCCCATCAGCGCCGAGACCTGCTGGATCGGCGCCGCCAGCACGCCGGCCAGGGCGGCCAGCCCGACGCCCAATCCGTAGGTAAGCGTGATCAGCCGCGGCACGTTGATGCCGAAGGCCCGCACCAGGGTCGGGTTCTCCGTCGCCGCCCGGAGGTAGGCGCCCAGCCTGGTTCGTTCGATGCCGTACCAGGTGGCGAGGCAGATCACGAGGGCTGCCACCACGACGAAGCCGCGATAGGTCGGCAGGAACATGAAGCCGAGATTGGTGCCGCCTGGGATCGGGATGGGATAGGGCGCTCCGGACGAGCCCCACTTCCACTGGAACAGGCCCTCGATCACCAGCGCAAGACCGAAGGTGAGCTGGAAGCCGTAGAGATGGTCGAGATGGTAGATGCGTTTCAGCAGGACCTTCTCGAGGACGATGCCGAACAGCCCGACGATCACCGGCGCGACGACGAGCGAGACCCAGAACGGTATGCCGAG
>JAUXST010000532.1 GCA_030679805.1 Reyranella sp.
ACAGGCCTCGTGCGACGATAGCAGAAATATAGGATAACTCCGGCCAAACCTGCAAATCTCCTATTGCAGGTCTGCCCCTCACAATTTGCCGGGCTGCTGGCAGTGCATGCAGATGCCCGCCGACCCGGCCTAGGCGAACAGGAAGTCGGCGTCGGAGAGGTTCACCGTCTGTACGCCGATCAGCGTGATCGAGCTGGTCGTGCCGCCGCTCGTGTAGAACAGCGTCGTCGAATTGTAGCCGAGGTTGCCGGGATCCCACTCGAACGCCGTGAAGTCCGAGAACGAGTCGATCGCCGCGACCGCCGTGAAATCCAGCTTCTCGCCATTGGCGTCGAAGGAATGGATTGTGTCGGAGCCCCAGGTGGCGGCGGTGTAGACATAGCGGTCCACACCCGCCTCGCCGATCATCGTGTCGCTGCCGGCACCGCCGGTCAGGATGTCGTTGCCGGCGCCGCCGGCAATGTAGTCGTTGCCCGCGCCGCCCCTCAGCGCGTCGTTGCCGCCCCAGCCGTAGAGGAAGGTGTTCACGGTGTTGCCGGCGCCGTTGAGATTGTCATCGCCCAGCACCGAGCCCTGCACCCATTCGATCGAGGCTGTCGTGAGGTTGAGTGCTACGCCTGTGTCGGACCAGACGAACAGCGAATCGAAGCCTGTGCCGCCATCGATCTGGCTGTCGCCGCCCAGTTCGATGAGGGAATCGTCGCCGCCCTGGCCCAGCAGGATATCGGAGCCGCCATTGCCCAGCATGAGATCGGCCCCGCCGCCGCCGGCCAGCGTGTCGGAGCCGTCACCGCCGTCGAGGTAATCTCCGAAGCCGGAACCGGTGAGCGTGTCGTTGCCGCCCATGCCATAGAGATAGACGGCGCCGGTCTGGCTCGCGGCGTTGAATGTGTCGGCGCCGGCATTGCCCTGCACCCATTCGATCGACGCCGTGCCCATGTTCAGCGTCACCGCCGTACCGGTCTGCACGAACACCGAATCGAAGCCCGCGCCGCCGTCGATGGCGGTATCGGCGGCGTCGATCAGCAGGTAATCGGCGTCATCGCCGCCGGACAGCGAGTCGGCGCCAAGGCCGCCGATCAGCACATCGCTGCCCGCGCCGCCTGCCAGGACGTCGGCGCCAGCGCCGCCATCGAGCGTGTCGTTGCCGCCGGCCGCACTGATGCTGTCGTCGCCGCCGTTCGTGAGGATCACGTTCGCCAGGTCGGTGCCGGTCACGCTGTCGTTGCCTGCGCCAGTGATCAGATTCTCGAAATTGGTGAACGCTTCGCCACTATAGTTGGTGGCGCCGGTCAGCAGGTTGATCGTGTAGAGCCCAGCCCAGGTCGTCGTATCGAGCGTGTCGACGCCGGTGCCGCCGTCGATCGCCTCGACAGAATTGGTCAGCCCGGCAAAGATCAGGTCGTCACCGATGCCGCCGAGATAGGTGCCGTCGCCGCTCGAGCGGATCACGTCGTTGCCGGCACCGGCGTCGATCACCAGCTTGACGACACCGGCCGCAAGCGTGGTCGCGGCGATGGTGTCGTTGCCGCCGAGGCCGTTGATGGTGAGCGTATCGTTGGCGCCTTCGGAGGTGGTCCCCGCGATCGCGGCCGCGAGGCCCGAGACACTGAAGGCGGTGCCCGCGCCGGTCACGGTGATCGCATCCCCGCCGTTGGTGGCGTTGACGACGAGCATGTCGGCCTGGCCGTCGCCGGTCGATCCGCCGATCGTCGACGCGAGGTTGACCGTGACCGAGGTCGCGTCGGTCCCGGAAAGGTCGTTGACCGTGATCGTGTCGATGCCGCCCAGCGCATTGAGCGTGAACGTCTCGACGTCGTTCACGTCCATCACGATACTGCCGACGTTGCGCGTCAGCAGCACGCGCGCGCCGTTGGCGGAGAGGGCGAAGATCTCGTTGGCGGCGCTGGCGTTGAACGCCAGCCTGTCGATGTCGGCCTGGCCTTCGACCACGTCGCTGCCGTCGCCGGGATCCCACTGGAACACGTCGTCGCCCGCGCCGAGGAAGGCGGTGTCGTTGCCCTGGTTGCCGTCGATGAAGTCGTTGCCATCGCCGCCAAGCAAGATGTCTGCGCCGTTGCCGCCGAGGATGGTGTCGTTGCCGGCGCCGCCGTCGACCGTGATGCCGATGAGGGCCGCCAGATTGCCGGCGGCGCTGAACGAGTCGTCGCCGCCGTTCATGTTGACGACGAGGCTCTCGGTGGTGCCGATGTCGAGGCTGAAGGGCGCCGGATCGACGCGATCGAAGCGCACCCGCGTGCCGTTGGCGGTGGCGGTGAAGACCTCCGCGCCATTGCCGCCATTCACTTCGGCGGTATCGCTGTCGGCGCCGCCCTCGAACAGGTCGGTATCGTCACCGGGATTCCAGATCATCCGGTCGTTGCCGGCCTCGCCGAACAGCTGATCGTCGCCATCGCCGCCGGACATCGTGTCGTTGCCGTCACCGCCAAGCAACACGTCGCTGCCGCCCCTGCCGAGCAGCGTGTCGTTGCCGCCCTCGCCGGACAGCTGGTCGCCGCCCGAACCGCCGGTGAGCGCGTCGTTGCCCAAGCCGCCGAACAGCTCGGCCGCGGGCAGCGCGCCGTTCGTCTCGTCGAGCGCAATGATGTCGTCGCCCGCGTCGCCCGCGACGTCGATTATGTCGGCGTTGGCGACCGTCGCCGGCCCGCCGGTGACGGGGACAGCCCCCCCGTTGACGAGCAGGGTCCCGCCGGTGTTGCGCGAGACGGTCATGCCCTCGCCGAGGGTCGTGCCGACGACGGCCAGCCTGAACTGCGCCGGAGTGTAGGTTGCGGTGATAGGCATATTGTTGGTCTCTCTGCGTAAGCGTGCCTGTCAAAGAACACTCGCGTGAGCAATCGCCTCAACTCTTATGATCGCACAGAGGCCAAAGGGATTCCATTCGGCTCGTCAGCTTCATAGTGCCTTGGTAGCGCCACTATTTTGGGCGCCGTTGCCGCGTCTGACACGTCGCGAAAGGGGCAATTCGTCCGGACAGAATATCGTCTGCGCAGTGATGGAAAATTGTTGCGCGCGCTCCGGGCCACGACGGGCGCTACTCGCGACATCCTGGAAGGACGTCGCTAGCGGGAAGGACAGATTGGGCAGAAACAATGCCGGGAAGGATCGACACCGCGGCGACAAGAATAAAAGACAAATGCCCGCCTCGTTGCCAGCGCATCCGACCTATCGGACACGCTGAAAAAGGAGCCGCCTACCGGCGGCCCAATTAAACGGCTCCCAGATAAAGAACAGGTCCGCAGGACCAGTCCTTTAAGCCTCGCCGTCGCCAGGATAGTTCCGCAACAGCTCCCCGGACGTGCTGCGCTGCTTCCCCAAGCGCACCGCGGAAAACCTCTTTAGATGCCCGGCACAAGGAGCCACATTCCTCCGGTGCCCGACGCGAAAGCGCCCGGCAACTTGAGAGGATTGCCATAGCCTACGCCTTCGGGCGGAGTGCGGTCGGTTTCGCCCGCACATTAAGGCTTTGACGACCTATTTCCCCCAAACCCAGCGTGTGAACGCTGAAGGAAATAGTCGTCATGCGCCTCATCGGATGGGCCGCCGTAATTTATGCAGTTCATGACTGGTGGTCTCTGACCGCCTTTCTCACGCTTGTCGCTGTTCACATCATCCTTGAAGAGCGAAGACGTCCGCCCAGGCGGAAGCGCGTGAGATAATGGACAAGTCAGCTCTTACGGACACGTGTCCGAGTGCCGTTTCCCGCATCTCCGCACAGCTTACCGACGGCAAGAACTGACGGGCGAGCTGGAGATGGCCCGTGTACATAAACCCCGCTACTTCGGCACCATCTTCCAGCGGCAGCCATAGGCGCTGTTGATGATCTCGAGGTCACGCGCTTTGGCGTTCCCCACTATTTCTAGACTCGCACCAGTCGAAGACTTGAACGCGTGCTTGACCGCGCCATCGGCTGGAAGGGTGATGCTAAACATCTTTCCGGCTGCATTGGTCGCCGTGAAGACGCTTCCAGTCAGGTCGAGTGTGTACGTGCCGCCGGGTCGGCATGAGCCTGCCGACCTCTCCTTGTTCAGTACGCTGTCGGTCTTCCAAGATTCGGCATTTGCTGAAACGGACACGACTAGAAGGAACGGCACGAGTAGCAACGAGCGCAGCATCGATTGCTCTCCCTCAAGTAGTGCTGAAGTGTCTCAAATACGACCAGCAGGAGCAAGACCCACGCGATAATTTCTGCATCGATATGCACGGGTACATTATCGGGGCGACCCGTTCAGACAAGTCCAACTACCTCATGACCCTCACTGACCGCGAGGGGCCTTTCGCTTTCATTGGCAAGCACGGCACGACAGCCAGGCAGATTGCAGACGCTAGCCAAGTGTTGAGCGTCAAAGTCTCTAGTATCGCCGTATTCGGCGATACCGAGGATGCGGAGATCATCGATCCGAACGGTTCGCGTATCCTGCATCGTCGGTCTCTAGGATTGCGAAGACTTCACCTGTCCATGATCCACTCGGCGCCTGACGCCAGCGCCACCTCGCGGACCTTGGCGAGGAGGTTCTTGCCGACGGGAATGCCGCTTTGCCGGCGCAGCGCCGCCGTGCGGCGTTCGGGGTCGCCGGCGACGAGCACGGGCTTCGCGGGATCGGCCGGCTTGGTGGCGCGCAGCGTCGCGCAGAAGGCCGCGACGTCGGCGCGGAAATCGGCGGCGTCTCGGAACAGGCCGGGATCGAGCGCGAGGAGGAAATGGCCGATGTCCATCGTGCCGGGCTTCTTGGTGTGCAGCGGGTCGGTCACCATGGTGGCGCCGGAGAGGGCCGAGGAGAGGATGTTGACCATGGCGCCGAGGCCGTAGCCCTTGTGGCTGCTGCCCTCCGGCGTGCCGCCGAGCGGAGTCATGAATCCGCCCTTGCTGACCTCGCGCGGGTCGGTGCTGGGCGCGCCGTCCTTGGTGACGAGCCATCCGAACGGCGTCGGCAAATTTTCGTTGGCCTTGTTGCGGATCTTTCCGGCGGCCACCGTCGTGGTCGCCATGTCGAGCAAGAAGGGCTCGCCGGGCAGGCCGGGGGCGGCGAAGGCGATGGGGTCGGTGCCGAGACGGGCCTGGGCGCCTGACGTCGGCGAGACCTGGATGCCGCTGGCCGATGTGGTGACCATGCCGATCAGGCCGGCCTCGACGGCCATCAGCGCGTAGAAGCCGCAGGCGCCGAAATGCGCCGAGTTGCGCACCGCGGCCACGCCGATGCCCACGGTCTTGGCCTTCTCGATCGCGAGTTCCATGGCGCGCCGCGCGTTGGCATGGCCGAGCCCGCCGCCGCCATCGACGAGCGCGGACACCGGGCTTTCGCGCGATACCTTGGGCGCCGCGCGCATGTCGATCCGGCCGGCGCGCCGGCGCTCGTCGTAGCTCGGGATCATCGAGATGCCGTGCGTGTCGATGCCGTGCAGGTCGGCCCAGCTCATGATCTCGGCCGTGCTGACGGCCGTGGCCTCGGGCATGTCCCAGGCACGCAGGATCAGTTCGAGCTGGCGTCGATGGGTCTCATAGGATGCGGGCATTGCGGTTCCGTAGACTTGATGTTGGGGGGCGTTGAGGGGACGAATGAAGCGTCAGCCGGTCGCCACCTTGCCCCAGAGCGACCGCACCTCGCCATCGGGGTCGTCCACGATGCGGCATTCGTCGTCGAAGAGCATCGTC
>JAUXST010000533.1 GCA_030679805.1 Reyranella sp.
TGGCGAGCGGCACCGCGATGTCGGGCAACCGCACACCGCCCACCTCGTTGCCGTCGGCGTCGACCCTGCAGACCAGCGTCCGATAGGCTTTGGCGGCAGGTGCCGGCCTCACCCAATCGCCGGGTGGCGACACTCGGTTAGTGACTCGAACGATGGCCGCGCCCGGAACGGCCGGGAAGCCGGTCTTGCCGGCTTCGACGAGCGTGCCGTCGGCCAGCGTGGCCACTCGGCTGGGCGGCGGCGCCTTGCCCAAGGCAACCCATTCGTCGAGCGCCACCAGCAGGGCGCGCACCGCCGGCATGGGATTGTGCGGGTTGCGTGGGTTGATGTTGGGGCCGGCATCGGTGGTGGCGCCGGCGCGACCGCCATGCTGCGTGCCGGCGATCATGTAGACGCGCGAGTTGGCCGGCAGGGTGATGTCCTTGACCCCCAGCGGATCGGTGTGCAGCAGCGAGGCGCCCTTCTGCCAGTACTCGGTCGAGGTGTTGGTCTCGATCAGCAAGGGATCGGAGCCGTCGCCGCGAAACAGCGAGCCGGTCTTGCCGGTCAACGGGTCGGAGAGGGCGGCCGTCGAGAACGGGAACGCGTTCTCGGGATAGTCATGGTCTTCATGCTGGGTGCCGGTGCGCGCCGGCTGGGCGAAGGGCATGTTGAAGAACACGCGGCCGATACCGGCGATATGCGAATGGATACCGTCGAAGACCTTGCGGCCCTGCTCGTCGCGATTGAAGCCCTCGGAGATGTGGTTGCGCAGATAGCGGCCGGCCTGGGAGAAGCCGATGGCCAGCGCATGCGTGATCCTGCCGCCGGTGGCCGGGGTGGCGTCCGGCGCATAGCGCAACCAGCTTACGACGTCGCGCGTGGCGGCGAAGCCCAGGCCCTGGACCTTGGGGTTCCGGGCCTCGTAGTGGAATTCGTAGAGATAGCCCGGTTGCGGCTTGGTGCCGTCGCGCAGCTTGATCGAGCGGCCATCGACGAACGACCATTGGTTCAGCGGCAGTTCCCGGGGCTCGTCGGCGGCACGCTCGCGTACTGTCAGCCGCGCCCTCGTCTGGTCGAGCGTCGCGGCCTCATAGGAAAGCTTGAAGGCCTCGAGCATACCGACCCGCGTCCCCGAAACGAACTCATCGCGAACGGTTTGCATGATCGGCTGGCCGCCGTCGGTGGCGACCGGCGCGGTGAGCGCCAAGCCCATGTTGGCGCGCGGCGCATCGGGATCCCAGCCCGACCAGACGATGGTGTAGCCCCGGCGCAGTGGAAAGCCGTTGCCGAGATCGGCCACGGTCCTCGGATCGTTCACGCCCTGCGGTCCGTCGGCGATGTTGCCGAACAGCATCTTGCGGCCGCGGTTGTTCACTTCGTAGAGGATATGCCCGTTGCCGCGCGAAAAATCCTTGGGCCGCAAGATGAAGACGTCGGTCGCATACTCGACCTTGCCACGCTCGTTGCGCGGCGCCTTGTCGATCAGCGCGATGCCCCTGTTGGCGGGGTCGGCCGGATCGACCTCGCCCCGAGCCGTGGCGATCACGCGCTCGTAGGCGCCGACCGTGCCGAAGGCGGCACCGTCGGCCAGTGGCTCGACGGCCTGGATGTCGATCGAGAGCAGCACGCCGGTTACTTGGCGCCGGGAGGCGGGAAGTTGATCTCCACACCAACACCATCGGGATCGTAGAGGAAGATCTGCTGGCCGCCGGTGCGCGGGATGGTCTGCTCGCGGAACTTGACCTTCTTGGCCTTGAGCTTCTTGCGCACGCCATTGATGTCGGTGCCGGAGAAGGCGATATGGTCGAAACGGCCGGTGTCCTTGAACTTCTTCTTGGTGCCGCGCACGACGATGCCTTCGCGCGGCTTGCGCGGTCCCAGCAGATGGACGGTGGCGACGCCGCCGGAATAGAGCCAGTTGCCGGGGAAGCCCAGCGGCGGACGGTCGCCGTCCTTGAGGCCCAGCACCTCGCAATAGAATTTCACGGTCTTCTTCAGGTTGGACGGCTCGATCGTGTAGTGCTGCAGGGGGCCAAGCGGCATGGTCGTTCTCCTAGACAAAGGTGAGATCGGCGTCGGCGCCCAGCATCCAGGCCCCGACGGTTTCGAAATGGGAGAGCCGGCCCTGCAGCTGCTGGGTGACAGTATGGACGTCACGGAAACGCCGTTCCAGCGGGTGGCTGCCGAAGATCGCGGTGGCGCCGGCGGCGTTGTAAGTGAAGTCGACGGCCTCGCGCGCCTTATGGATGGCGTGGGTCGAGGCCATGCGGATGGTGATGCGCTGGTCGACCGTGAGCTTGCCGCCCGGCTGGGCGATGGTGTGCCAGATGTCGGCCAGTGCCTGCAGCAGAAAGGCACGGGCGGCGCGGACGTTCACCTCGGCTTGGGCGGCGTTGGACTGCACGACGGCGTTGTCGCGCAGCGGGCTCCTGGCGCCGCGCGGCACCTTGTTGCGTGCCACGTCGATGAAGGCGTCGAGCGAGGCGCGCGCGATGCCAAGCGCCACGCCGGCGAAGCCCACCTCGTAGCAGGTCATCGCCGACATGCGATAAAGCGGGCCGGGCTCGCGGCATTCCTTCTCGAACTCGCGCGTGATCGAATGGTCGGCGCGCACAAAATGGTCGTTGAGCGCGTACTGGTCGCTCGCCGTGCCGCGAAGACCGACCGTGTCCCAGATATCGGTCCAGGCGACCTCTGCCGCCGGCACCAGCATGGTGCGCTCGACCTGCTTGCCGTCGGGCCCGATAAGTGGCGAACCGTCGGCCTTGTAGATCGGGCAATGGGCGCCCAGCCACGTCGCGTGCCGTCCTCCCGAGGCAAAGGCCCAGACGCCGGTGACCTTGTAGCCGCCCTCACATTCGATGGCCTTCACCCGGGGGCCCGGCCCCCAGGCCAGCACGGCGCGCGGATCGTTGCCGAAGATCTCGTGGGCCACCGGCAGGTCGAGATAGGCCGCCGTCATGGAGCAGCCGCCGCCCTGGCTCACGCACCAGGCGGTCGAGGCATCGCCGCGGGCGATGGTCTCGATCACATGGAAGAAGGTGACTGGGTCGGTCTCGATCCCGTTCGACGAGCGCGGCAGCAGCAGGCGGAACAGCCGCGCTTCGTGCAGCTTGTCGAGTAGCGCTGGTGGCAGCCGTCGACTTTTCTCGATGTCGTTCGAAGCGGCCTCGATCGCCGGGCGCAAGGCTTCCGCGCGCGCGATGACGGCAGGATCGCCGGCAAGACTTGCGGCAGACGGGATCAATGTATCCAAGACCATCCCCTCCGAACGGCGATGCGCGTCAGGCGGCGCTCCAATTCGAGGAAATAATAGACCACCCCAGCCATCGGGAACCAGCAGCCGGGATCGAGAAAGAGCTGCCGCCGGTCGGCGCGTTTGCCCGTCGAAATGCGCCGCTGCATTGCAGCACGGGGCTTTGCTAAGGATGACGGCGCAACAGGGGGAAATCGACATGCATTGGACCGACCGCCGCCGCCGCTTCAGGGCGCTTCTCGCCGGAGATCGTTGCTACCATCCTGGGTCGGTCTATGACCCGATCTCGGCCCGTATCGCCGAGGATCTGGGCTTCGAGATCGGCATGTTCGCGGGCTCGGTCGCGTCGATGACGGTGCTGGGCGCCCCCGACCTGATCGTGCTCACGCTCTCTGAATTCGCAGCCCAGGCCTACCGCATCAACCGGGCGGGCAACCTGCCACTGATGGTCGATGCCGACCACGGCTACGGCAACGCGCTCAACGTCAAGCGCACGGTCGAGGAGCTGGAAACAGCCGGCATCTCCGGCATGAGCATCGAGGACACCGAGCTGCCCACGCCGCACGGCACGACCAAGCCCCGGCTCGTCTCCATCGCCGAGGGCGTCGGCAAGATGAAGGCGGCGCTTGCCGGCCGCCAGGATCCGTTGCTCAGCATCGCCGGCCGCACCAGTGCGATCACCATCAGCGGGCTCGACGACGCGATCGCCCGTGGCAAGGCCTATGAGGCGGCGGGCGTCGATGCGCTGTTCTTCGTCGGCATCAAGACGCGGGCCGAACTCGACGCCATTTCGGCCGCGACCACCCTGCCGCTGATCATGGGCGGCGTGTCGGGCGAGCTGACCGACCGCGATTATCTCGCCGCCCGGCGCGTGCGCATCGCCCTGCAGGGGCATCAGCCCTTTGCCGCCGCTGTGAAGGCGGTCCACGACACCCTGAAGGCCTTGAGGGATGGGACGGCCCCGTCGAAGCTGCAGGGCGTGGCCGACGCCGAGCTGATGAAACGCGTCACCCGCGAGTCCGATTATGGGCAGTGGACGAAGGAGTTCCTTGGCGGCTGATGTTCAGCCGCCGGTCGGCACCAGGGTGACGGCGACGCTGTAGGTGTGGGAGTCGCCGCCCAGGATCACGCCGCGCAGCGGACTCACGTCGGCGAAGTCGCGGCCCCAGGCGACGGCCACGTGGTCTTCGCGCGCCACCAGGTCGTTGGTTGGGTCGAGATGGACCCAGCCCGCGGCCTCGCCGCACCACACCGCCACCCAGGCATGGCTGGCGTCGGCGCCGCGCAAGGCGAGCTCGCTGCGGGAATGAACCGTGCGGATGTAGCCCGAGACATAGCCGGCAGCGAGACCGTGGGCACGAAGTGCTGCGATCTGGACATGGGCGAAATCCTGGCAGACACCGCTCTTGCCGGCGAAGACCTCGGCCAGCGGCGTGCTGATGTCGGTGGCGCCCGGCTGATAGGCGAAGTCGTCCTTGATGCGCGACGTGAGTTCGCGGGCAGCCTCGAGGATCGGCCGGCCCGCCGTGAACGACTGGGCGCCATAGGCCTGCAGCGCCTCGACGGCCGGCACCAGCGGCGACTCGTAGACGAACTCGCTCGCCTCGACCGGCACGGGAAAGCCATCGCCGCTCAAGGCCGCGCGGATCTCTTCCCAACGCGGCGTCGACGCGGCGGGCGGCGGGTCGGGGAAGCGGACGTCGATGGCGGCGCGTACCTCGATGTCGAAGCGCGTATGCGGCTTGTCGATGCGGTAGATGTCGATCTGGTTGCCGAAGTGATCGACGTGCTGCACGGCGAGCGCCGGTGTCGGGTCGGTCTCGATGCTGATCGAAGTCACCTTCTGTCCGGGGAATTCGCGGGCCCTGAGATGGGCGATGTGATGCGCCGAGTCGACGCTGCTGGCGTAACTGTACGAGGTGCGGTGCGAGAGCAGATACTGCATGGCCCGCGGTCCTTCAGGCGCCCGACGTGCCGACGGCCTGCGACGCCGGCACGTGGCTGAAATAGGCGCGCGTGATCGCGCCCGAGAGTGCCTCGAGCCGCTCGTCGGCATCCGTCGTGACGTCGCGCAGCATGGCAAGTGCCAGCCCCTCGTGCCGCCAGGCCTTCTCGTCGCCGGCGAACTGGCGGACGACGGCGGCGAGATCCCTGTCGAGCGAGTCGGGGAGCGCCGGCACCCGCACGCCCGAGACCTGCGCCAGATAGTCGAGGTGGAAGCCGATGGTGCGCAGCTGGAAGGCCAGTGCGCGCGGATTGCTGTCGTCGAGGATGACCAGGTCGAGGACCGGCGCGGGCTGGAGCTGGCCGAGATAGCGCGTGCGATAGGTGATCGTGCTGTCGCACAGCTCCAGGGCCAGGCGCATCGCCGCATCCCAGTCGATCGGCGACTGGGTGAAGGGATGGAGCGCGCTGGTGAGGACGAACTGCGCGCGTTCGAGGCGGCGCCCGAGATCGAGGAAGCGCCAGCCCGTGCCACGGGTCATGTTCTCCTGCGCCAGACCGGACAGAGTGGCGACGAAGCGCACGATCTCGTCGAGGGCGGCGAGCAAGGGGTCGAGATTGCCGCGCGCCGACATCAGGCGCTGGCGCACCTCGGCCATCAGCGGCCCGGCGGCGATGGTCATGTCGGCGGAAAAGCGATCGCGGAGCGTGCCGGCGAGACGCTGGATGGCATCGAGCACGGTGGCGAGTCCGCGTTCGTCGGAGGCCACTGCGTCGAAGCCCTGCTGGAAGGCGGCGCTTTCCGGCGCCGCCAGCGCCGAGGCCGACTCCATCAGGTTGGCATGGCTCAGCAGCCGGCCGAGCAGGCGCAATTCGATCGAATCGCGCGGGCCCATGGCGCCTTGCGCGATCCTGTTGACGGTGGTCCGCAGCAGGCGGGAGTCGTTATCCAGCCGCTCGATGTAGCGGCCGAGCCAGTAAAGATTGTCGGCGACGCGGCTTTGCAGGTCGGCGCCGCCGCGCTCGACGGCGAGCTGGTGGAACCGCCGGGTCGCCGGCAGTTCCACGTCGGCGGCATCCTCGGCCAGCACCCAGACGTCCTTCAGCGTGCCGTTGAGCCGGCCGAGCGAGTGCAGTGCCGTCTCGCCCGTCGGCTCGCGCGCCAGGCCGCCTGGCAGCACGCGGTAACCGTCGCCCTCGGCGCTCACGAACACGCGCATCACGACCGCCGCCGGCGTCAGGCCCTGGCCATCCCAGCGCGGACTGAGGGAGGGCGTGAACGGATGCTGGGCCACGAACTGGCCGGGCTGGGCGCGGATCCGCGCCTCCAGGGCCTTGCGCTCGGCCGGTTCCAGCATACCGACCACGATCGGCTCGCGATCGGCGCCGAGGCAGGGGCGCACGATCATGGTGTCGAGGTTGGCCAGGACGAAGGCTGCGGCCGAGGACTCGCCCAGCCACCACACGTCGAGCGACGGTAGACCGAGTGGCTGGTCGAGCAGGCGTTCGCACAGGCGTTCGAGGAAGGGCATCAGGGCCGGGGTCTCGACGACGCCCGAGCCGAGCGCGTTCGCCAGCACGATGCGGCCGTTGCGCGTCGCCTCGACCAGGCCGGTGACGCCGAGCGCTGAATCGGCCCGCAATTCCAGGGGATCGGCGAAGGCGCTGTCGAGGCGGCGCAGCAGCATGTGGACCGGCCGCAGGCCGGCCAGGGTTTTCAGCGAGACCTGGCCGTCGCGCGCCACCAGATCGCCGCCTTCGACCAGCGGCACACCCAACGCGCGGGCGAGATAGACGTGCTCGAAATAGGTTGCCGACAGCGACCCCGGCGTCAGCACGGCCATGTTCGGCTGGGCGACGTCGCCGGGCGCCATCGCCAGCAGCGAATCGTGCCAGCGGTCGACGAAGGGCCTGAGGTGCCGCACCGGAATGGAGCGGAAGGCCTCTGGCAGGCTGCGCGCCAGCACCCGGCGCATCTCCAGCGCATAGCCGATGCCGGCCGGCACTTCGGTGTGATCGGCAAGCACATGCCAGCGGCCGTCGCTCAGCCGCACCAGATCGACCGCGTAGTGGCCGAGGCGGCGCGTCGGCGCCACGCCGTCGGTGACCTGGCAGGGCCGGTGGAAATGCCGGTTGGCGTGGACCAGCATCGGCGGCAGCAGCCGTTCCTTCAGCAGCGTCTGCGGCCCGTAGACGTCGGCCAGGATGGCGTCGAGCAGGCGGGCGCGCTGGATCAGGCCGGTTTCGAGCGCCGCCCATTCGTCCGGGGCGACCACGAAGGGCAGGGGATCGAACGTCCAGCGCGGTGCGGCGCGGTCGTCGAGCAGGTTGACGGTGGCGCCCGATTCCTCGAGCTGCCGGCGCGCGCTTTCCACGCGCTCGCCGAGCCCGCCCGGCAGTGCCCGGATGACGCTGAGGATGCCCTGCCAGTGATAGCGGATCGACTTCTGGCCGGTGACCAGCTCGTCGTAGGCGCTTGCCGGCGAAGAAAGGAGGCCGCGCAACGACTCCATGGGCCCGCTGAAGGAAGGAAATATGAAGGGGTTAAAATCGCATGGGGAGGGCGCGAGGTCCACCCAACCCCCTCCGGCCTTCGGCCACCTCCCCCGAGACGGGGGAGGAGTCCAAGTATCCTCCCCCGACTCGGGGGAGGTGCCCCGTCTTACGGG
>JAUXST010000539.1 GCA_030679805.1 Reyranella sp.
GGTCCGCGCCGGAGAAGGCGAGCGCCAGCGGCCGCGACGGCAAGCCTAGGCTCGAAAAGGCGGCATCCACCATGACATAGGAAGCGACGGGCGCCAGCACACCGGCGAGTGCCGATCCGAGCCACAGCAGGACCAGCGCCGTTCGCAGCAGCGGACGCAGAAAGTAGAGGCGGGCGTGCCAAAGGTCCTGTGTCTGCGCGGGCCGCCGTCCCAGCATTTCATCCATCCCGCGCGGCGTGAAACCAATCTTTCCGGCGAACGCAGTCGCCGGCTCTTTTCCCGCATTGCCGAATTCGAGCTGGCGCAGGCTCGCGGTGCCGAGCGGGCCGCCGCCGGCGAAATCGGCAATGCGCGCGGCGACGCGCATCAAGGGCATCGGAATCGCAATGGCCCGGGCGGGCGCCAGGCCGAGCCAGGCGCGATATTTCCCGACCAGATCGCGCAAGGTCACAACTTCGGGCCCGACGGGTTCCAGGGTCTGGCGCGCAAATCGATCGTTCTCCACAACACGCGCCACCGTCTCAATCAGATCGTCGATATGGATCGGCCGGAATGCCGCCGACCCGTCACCGGGCAACAGACTGGCCCATGGCAGGCCGGCAAGACCGCGCAGCGCCGACGTCCCGCCGTAGCTGCCTTCGCCATAGACCAGCGAGGGCCTCAAGATGGTCCAATCGATCTGAAGACCGTGTAGGTGGTCGTCAGCGCGTTTCTTGGTGAGTGCGTACTCGGTGCCCGCCTCGTCGTCGGCGCTGATGGCCGACACCTGCACCACCCGGCGGACGCCGGCCGCCGCGCAGGCGTCAAACAGGGCGATCGGCGCCGTCGCATGGATGGCTTCGATGTCCTGCCCTCGCCCGCCGTGTAGGACTCCGGCGCAGTTGATAACGGCCTCTACGCCTGCCAGCCGGGATCGCCACGCCTCGGAAGAGGTGTCGCGGTTGAAGTTGACGGTGAGCGTCTCGACTCCCGGCCATTTGAGGCGGAAGGCCGCTGGATTGCGAACCGCGGCCACCATTTCGTGGCCTCTCGCCCGGAGTCCGGCCATGAGCTGGTTGCCGAGGAATCCGTTGGCGCCGGTCAGCAGAATTCGCACGCCGTGATCCTAGCAAAACCGCGCCGCTCTGGCGCGGCGAGCGGCATGGCGATCCACCGGTACCCGGGCTAAAAGACCGCCCATGTCCGCCCCGCAATACATCCCCTCGCCCACTCCCGATCTGGCCCGCATCGAGCGCGCCCTGATCTCCGTTTCCGATAAATCGGGCCTGATCGGGCTCGGCCAGGCGCTGGCGGCCCACGGGGTCGAAATCCTGTCGACCGGTGGCTCGGCCAAGGCGCTACGCGACGCCGGCCTCAAAGTCGTCGAGGTGAGCGACCACACCGGCTTTCCCGAGATCATGGACGGGCGGGTAAAGACCCTGCAGCCCGCGATCCATGGCGGCATCCTGGCCCGCCGCACCGACCCCGGCCACGCCAAGGCGATGGCTGACCACAAGATCGCCGGCATCGATCTCGTCGTCTCCAACCTCTATCCGTTCGAGGCGACGGTGGCTGGCGGCGCCGACTTCGCGACCTGTGTCGAGAACATCGACATCGGCGGACCGGCGCTGATCCGCGCCTCGGCCAAGAACCACGACTTCGTGACCATCGTCGTCGATCCCATCGACTATGCCGCCGTGATCGCCGAGCTGGCGGCCAACAAGGGCGCCACGACGCTGGCGCTCCGACGCAAGCTCGCCGCCAAAGCCTATGCCCGCACGGCCGCCTACGATTCGGCGATCGCCAGCTGGTTCGCCCGGCACGAGGGCGAGGCCTTCCCCGAGCGGCTCACGATCTCGGCCGCGCGCGTGCAGACGCTGCGCTACGGTGAGAACCCGCACCAGAAGGCGGCCTTCTATTCCGACGGCAGCAAGCGGCCCGGCGTCGCCACCGCGCGCATGGTCCAGGGCAAGGAGCTCTCCTACAACAACATCGGCGACACCGATGCGGCCTATGAATGCGTGGCCGAGTTCAAGGAGCCTGCCGTCGTCGTCGTGAAGCATGCCAATCCCTGCGGCGTCGCCATCGGCAAGGACCAGTACGCGGCCTATCTCAAGGCCTATGCCTGCGATCCCATCTCGATCTACGGCGGCATCGTGGCACTCAACCGCACGCTCGAAGCGGCAACGGCGACCGACCTCGCCAAGCGCTTCCTCGAAGTCGTGATCGCGCCCGACGCCTCGCCGGAAGCCCTGGAAATCCTGGCCCGCAAGAAAGACGTGCGCGTGCTGCTGGCCGGCACACTGCCCGATCCAGCGAGCGCCGGCATGACGATCAAGAGCGTAGCCGGCGGCTATCTCTTCCAGAGCCGCGACAACGGCCATCTCGC
>JAUXST010000544.1 GCA_030679805.1 Reyranella sp.
GCCCCCGTGGTCCGCGGCAAATCGGGCAAAGGCCAGGATTTCACGCTATCGGCCTGCCGTTTGATGCTGCGGCAACTTCCGGCGACCCGTCGGCTACGCTGGATTGTATGGCCTGAAAGTGGCAGGAACGGACGCCAGCCCCTCGTCCCGGCTGAATTTTTTGCTTGCGGCAGGCCTGCCGCATCCCATGTAGATTGAAGCCCCATTCAACGGAAATGAGCCTGTGAACCCGTTCAACCGTAACGCCGCCCTTTGGATTGTCATCGTGCTGCTGCTGGCGCTGCTTTACAGCGTCTTCCAAGGTGGGGCGACGCGAACCGCCGCCAACACGGTCTCGTATTCCGACTTCGTGCGCGCCGTCGAACAGCGTCAGGTCCAGGATGTCCGGATCCAGGGCAACACGATCACGGGCTCGTTCCGCGAGCCGCGCAACGGCGTGCAGAAGTTCTCGACCTACGTGCCGAGCACGCCGCCTGACGAGCAGCTCATGCCTATGCTGATCAAGAACGTCGATCGCGTCGATGCTGGGCCGGCCGAGGAGGGCGTCAACCTTGGCAGCATGTTCGTGAGCTGGCTGCCGGTGCTGGTGCTTGTCGGTGTCTACATCTTCTTCCTGCGCCAGATGCAAAGCGGTACCGGCCGCGCCATGGGGTTCGGCAAGTCGAAGGCGCGCCTGCTGACCGAAAAGCATGGACGCGTCACCTTCGACGACGTCGCCGGCATCGACGAGGCCAAGGCCGAACTCGAGGAGATCGTCGACTTCCTGAAGGATCCGCAGAAATTCCAGCGCCTGGGCGGCAAGATTCCCAAGGGCTGTCTTCTAGTCGGCCCACCGGGCACCGGCAAGACGCTGCTGGCGCGCGCCATCGCGGGCGAAGCCAACGTACCGTTCTTCACCATTTCGGGCTCCGACTTCGTCGAGATGTTCGTGGGTGTTGGCGCGTCCCGCGTGCGCGACATGTTCGAGCAGGCGAAGAAGAATGCGCCCTGCATCGTGTTCATCGACGAAATCGACGCCGTCGGCCTCCATCGTGGCGCGGGCCTGGGCGGAGGCAACGACGAGCGCGAGCAGACGCTCAACCAGCTCTTGGTCGAGATGGACGGCTTCGAGGCCAATGAAGGCGTGATTCTGATCGCCGCCACCAACCGTCCCGACGTGCTGGATCCCGCGCTGCTGCGGCCCGGTCGCTTCGACCGCCAGGTCGTGGTGCCGAATCCCGATGTCGGCGGTCGCGAGAAGATCCTCAAGGTCCACATGCGCAAGGTGCCGCTGGCGCCCGACGTCGACCCGCGTGTGCTCGCGCGCGGCACGCCGGGCTTCTCCGGCGCCGACCTCGCGAACCTGATCAACGAGGCAGCACTCCGCGCCGCGCGCGTCGGCAAGCGTCTCGTCACCATGGCGGATTTCGAATACGCCAAGGATAAAGTGCTGATGGGCACCGAGCGCCGCTCGATGGCGATGACCGACGAGGAAAAGACGCTTACGGCCTATCACGAGGCCGGCCATGCGCTGGTTGCCATGCACGTGCCCAAGAGTGATCCGCTGCACAAGGTCACGATCATTCCGCGCGGTCGCGCGCTGGGCGTCACCATGCAGCTGCCCGAGCGGGATCACCTCAGCCACACCAAGCAATTCCTCGAATCGCGCCTGGCGATCCTGTTCGGCGGGCGCACCGCCGAGGACATCATCTTCGGACCGGAGAACGTCACGACCGGCGCCGCCAGCGACATCCAGATGGCGACCCAGACCGCGCGCGCCATGATCACGGCGTTCGGCATGTCGGACAAGCTCGGGCGCGTGCGCTACCAGGCGAACGAGCAGGAAGTGTTCCTTGGTCACGCGGTCACGCAGACGCAGAACGTCTCCGAGGCGACCTCCCAGATCATCGACCAGGAAGTCCGCCGCCTCATCGAGGAGGCCGAGGGCCGGGCGAGGACCATCCTCACCGAACGCCTCGACGAGTTGCACAAGATCGCCAAGGCGCTGCTCGAGTACGAGACGCTCAACACCGACGAAATCGGCCAGGTCTTGCGTGGTGAGCGTGTCGTTCGCGACGACACCGGCGGGGCAGGGCCCGAGCGGCGCCGGCGCGCTTCCGTGCCGACCAGCAGCAGTGGCGGTCCGGCGCCAGGCGCCAATCCCGAGCCGCAGCCGGGCATTTGACGGCGACTTACGCCGGCATTCCGCTCGATCGCCCGCGGGTGATGGCGATCGTCAACGTCACGCCCGATTCGTTTTCCGACGGCGGTGAACGCCTCGACCCGGCGCAGGCCATCGACGATGGCCTGCGTTTCGTGTCGGAGGGCGCCGACATCATCGATGTCGGTGGCGAATCCACCCGTCCCGGATCGCAGCCGACGTCACCAGACGAGGAATTGCGGCGCATCCTGCCCGTGGTCGAAGGTCTGGCGCGACGGAACGTGCGTGTCTCGATCGATACGCGGCGGGCGTCGGTCGCTCGTGCGGCGCTCGACGTGGGCGCGCGCATCGTGAACGACGTCTCGGCCTTGCGCGACGACGAGGCGATGCTGCCACTGGTGGCCAGCAGGGACGCCGACGTTGTCCTGATGCATCGGCGCGGCTTGCCGGAGAACACCTTTGCGGGTCCGGCCTACGTCGACGTCGTGGAAGAGGTTCGCCAGTTCCTGCTCGAGCGTGCCGCGGCGTGCCTTGCAGCCGGCGTGAAGCGGGAGAGGATCGCCCTCGACCCCGGCATCGGCTTCGGCAAGAGCGTCGCCCAGGAACTCGAGCTGATCGCCGGGGCGGGCCGGCTGGGCGATACGGGCTATCCAGTACTGATCGGATGCTCGCGCAAGAGCTTCATCGGCAAGCTAACTGGCGTTCGCGAGGCCCGCGACCGCGATCCGGCCTCGGTCTGGCTGGCGGTCGAGGCGACACGACGAGGCGCTGCCATCGTCAGGGTGCACGATGTCGCCGCCACCCGGCAGGCTCTCGCCGTTTCCATGGCGATGCGATAGGCTCCGGCACATGTCCCGTTCCCTCTTCGGCACCGACGGCGTGCGCGGTCGCGCCAACAGCGAACCCATGACGGCCGAGATCGCCATGCGTATCGGCATGGCCGCCGGACAGATGTTCAAGCATGGCGAGCACCGCCACCGCGCCGTCATCGGCAAGGATACCCGGCTCTCCGGCTACATGATCGAGCAGGCGATGACCGCGGGATTCCTGTCGGTCGGCGTCGATGTCCTGCTTTTGGGGCCGATCCCGACACCGGCCGTCGGCTTCCTGACGCGATCGATGCGCGCCGATATGGGTGTGATGATTTCGGCGTCGCACAATCCATACGAGGACAACGGCATCAAGCTGTTCGGGCCGGATGGCTTCAAGCTTTCCGATGCCGTCGAGGGCAAGATCGAAGCCTTGGTGGAATCGCACTCCAGCATGCAGCTGGCAGCGCCTAGCCATATTGGCCGCGCCAAGCGACTCGACGACGTCGAGGGCCGCTACATCGAGGCGGTGAAAGCGTCGGCGGCACGCGGTCTCGATCTCTCGGGCCTCAAGATCGTCGTCGATTGCGCCAATGGCGCTGCCTACAAGGTGGCACCCACCGTGCTGTGGGAACTGGGGGCAGAGGTTGTCCGGGTGGGCGTCTCGCCCGACGGCTTCAACATCAACGGCGGTTGCGGCTCGACTCATCCGGCGGTCCTGCAGGAGCAGGTAGTCACTCACGGGGCGAACATCGGCATCGCGCTCGACGGCGATGCCGATCGCGTGCTGCTGGTTTGCGAGTATGGCCGGCTGATCGACGGCGACCAGCTGATGGGCACGATCGCCGACCAGTGGGCTCGTGATGGGCGGCTGGCCGGAGGCGGCGTGGTCGCCACCGTCATGTCCAACCTGGGACTGGAGCGCTACCTCGCGGCGCGCGGCTTGTCGCTGGTGCGCACGCAGGTGGGCGATCGCTACGTCCTCGAGCGGATGCGGGCCGATGGCTACAACCTGGGCGGCGAGCAGTCCGGCCACATCATCATGACCGATCACGCCACGACGGGAGACGGCCTTATGGCCGCGTTGCAGGCGCTGTCGGCCATGATCAAGACGGGCAAGCCTGCGAGCGAGGTCTTCCATGCCTTCACGCCGGTGCCACAACTCCTGAAGAACGTGCGTGTCGGAGATGCCAATGCGGCCATGGACGCGGTGTCCGTCGTCAAGGCGATCGCCGCCGCCGAGCAGCGGCTCGGCAAGAACGGCCGCATCCTGGTGCGCAAGTCCGGCACCGAACCCCTGATCCGCGTCATGGCCGAGGGAGACGATTCGGACCTCGTGCGCACCGTCGTCGACGAGATCATCGAGGCGATTCCCCGGCAGGCGGCATGAAGGGTCGCGTTCTGATCGTCGCCGGGTCGGATTCCGGTGGCGGGGCGGGGATCCAGGCGGACATCAAGGCCGTGACGGCCATGAATGCTTTTGCCGCGACCGCGATCACCGCCTTGACGGCCCAGAATACCGAAGGCGTGCATGGGGTCGTGGCGGTCGAGCCCGCCTTCATCGCCCAGCAGATCGAGGTCGTGCTCACCGACATCGGTGCCGACGCTCTCAAGACCGGCATGCTGCACAGCGCCGAGGTGATCGCGGCGGTGGCTGGGGCCTTCCGCAAAGATGCGCCCGGCACGCCTCTGGTCGTCGATCCCGTCATGGTCGCCAAGGGGGGACACAGGCTGCTGCTGAGCGCGGCCGAGGCGGCACTACGCGACGTGTTGCTGCCGATGGCGGCGCTGTTGACGCCTAATCTCCCGGAAGCGGAGGTTCTGGCAGGTTTTCCGGTCCGCACCGAGGCCGACATGCGTCGCGCCGCCGAGCATCTGGCGCGGCTCGGTCCCAAGGCGATCCTGATGAAGGGCGGACATCTCGAGGGCGATCGCGTGATCGACCTGCTGTTCCACGACGGGCGCTTCGACCGGTTCGAGGATGCGCGCATTGAGAGCCGTAACACGCACGGGACGGGCTGCACGCTGGCGTCGGCGATTGCCGCCGGCCTCGCCCAGTAGAT
>JAUXST010000554.1 GCA_030679805.1 Reyranella sp.
CCCCGCGCTGCCCGCGCGTGATGGAGCGCTGCCGGCAGGCGCGGCCGGAACTCACCCAACCCGCAGCCGGCCGGCTCGTCGCCTGCTTCGCGGCCGAGCGCGGGTGAACACCATGAACGACGCCAGCGACTCGGCCGTTCTGCTCTCGCTCAGCGACGTCCACGTCCACTTCAACACGCCCAACGGCGTGGTCCGCGCCGTGAGCGGGGTCAGCCTCGACCTGGCCGTCGGCGAGACGCTGGGGCTGGTGGGCGAGTCGGGCTGCGGCAAGTCCACGCTCGGCAAGGCGATCATGAAGCTGGTGCCGATCGCCGGCGGCGAGATCCGGATCGAGGGCGCCGACATCGCCCCGCTCGACCGCAAGCAACTGATCGACATGCGCCGCAAGGTGCAGATGATCTTCCAGGACCCCTACGGCTCGCTCAACCCGCGCTCGACCGTGGGCCGCAGCGTCGCCCAGCCGTTGGCGCTGGCCGGCTGGAAGGCCGCGGCCATCACAGAGCGGGTCGAGACGCTGCTGCGCTGGGTTGGCCTGCCGAGCGACGCCAAGCAGCGCTATCCGCACGAATTCTCCGGCGGCCAGCGCCAGCGGATCGGCATCGCCCGGGCGCTCGCCCTCAGCCCCAGGCTGATCATCTGTGACGAGCCTGTTTCGGCCCTCGACGTCTCGGTGCGCGCCCAGGTGATCAACCTGCTGGAGGACCTGAAGGGCCAGTTCGGCGTCTCCTACCTCTTCATCAGCCACGATCTCAGCGTGGTCGAGCACATCGCCGACCGGGTGGCGGTGATGTACCTCGGCATGCTGGTCGAGACCGGCGGCCGCGACCAGATCTGGCGCAACCCGCAGCACCCCTACACCAAGGCGCTGCTGGCCGCGGCGCCGATCGCCAATCCCAGGATCGCCCGCACCCGCCAGCGCACGGTCCTGCAGGGCGAACTGCCGAGCCCGCTCGATCCACCGGCCGGCTGCCCGTTTCATTCGCGCTGCCCCATCGCGCAGGAGCGCTGCAAGACCGACAAGCCGGCGCTGCGCTCGGTGGGTGGCGGCGCGCTGGCGGCGTGCCATTTCGTCTGAGTCGGCTATGATCCGGACCATGAAACTGCCTGTCCTTTCCGCCCTGTTTGCCGTCTGCGCCCTCTCGGGTGCCGCTTCCGCCCAGACCATGGCGTTCGCTTGCCCCGATCCGGGCACGACCTTCACCTACGACAGCGGCGTAAAGGTCGTCGCCCGCGGCCGCGACGGCATGGACTGCGCCATGGACCGCGTCGGCGGGAAGCCCTTCAAGCTGCGCGCGCTGCTGTTCGACAACCCGTCGGCCGAGGGCAACGACACCTCCGCCTACATTGCCGCCCTGCGGCCCGAGCGCCTGTGGCCGCTCGAAGTCGGCAAGAAGATCGAAGCCAGCTACAAGGCCGGCGGCGGCACCTGGACCTACGTGCTCGCCGTCGCGCGCTACGAGCGGCGCACCGGCCCAGGCGACAAGATGATCGATACCTTCCTGATCGAGATGAACGAGCACGGCGACAAGGGCCAGCGCTCGGTCTCGCGCTGGTGGATCTCCCCCGCCGACAAGTTCGCCATCCGCTATGACTTCAGCGACGGCGCCGGCCGGGCCAACCGCGCCGTCGTGACCGAGGTCACGCGCTGACGGGCCCAACTTCGAGAATTTGGCCCAACTCGACGTCTCAAATTTCGGCCCTCCGCACGCCGGAAAGCCAATAAAAAAGTGCTTTTGGCCCGTTCACCGGGCCCACCCGAACGGTGGGAGCGTTGGGCCCCGAGTTGGGCCCGGTCCTGTGCCCCAGCATTCAACAAGACCTCGTGCTGAGGAGCGGCCGTAGGCCGCGTCTCGAAGCATGGGGGCGCGCACCGTGCTCGTTCCCACCCTTCGAGACGCACGCCTGCGGCGTGCTCCTCAGGGTGAGGTAGGGGGTGTATCGTAGCCATCGGCCGTTCGACTGAGCGTGCCCCGGCGCGCCGCGTTGATCGGGCGTCGTTAAAAGGCCTCGCCGACGGCCGTCGGAAAAGCGGGGCTAATTCTTGTGTCTGTCCACGGGTCAGGACCCGCGGCGGCGACCTTGCGTTTGAACGCGAACCCGCGGCCCCTCTTGCGGACTCCAGAGGGCGCGGGCAGATCTTTGCCGGAATGAAAAGGGCCGGCGCATCTGGCGCCAGCCTATTAAAATTTATAGCATTTTCCTGCTGAACCTGCAACTTTAATCTGGCGGCCCCACCCCCCCCTGTCATCGGCGCCAACGCGCCCTATATTCTCCAGATCGAGAAAGGGGATTTACCGACATGACTCGAGGCGATCCGCGCGACTGGATGTGGTCGGAAGCCCTGCACATGCTATCGCAGGCCGACCGGCTGCACCGCCAGATGTTCCGGCCGCAGGCCTCGGCGCAAGGCGTCAACTGGGAGCCGCCCGTCGACATGCTGGAGACGGACGAAGCCGTCCTCATCCTGGCCGCCCTGCCCGGCGTCGATGTCGAGCAGGTCCAGGTCGTGATCGACAACGGCGTCCTGGTCATCGCTGGCGTCCGGGTTCTGCCGGACGAATTGCGCACCGCCACCATCCATCGCCTCGAATTGCCGCAAGGGCGTTTCGAGAGGCGGATCGAATTGCCAGCCGGACGCTACGAATCAGTGCGGCGGACGGCGGTGAACGGCTGTCTGGTGGTGAGCCTGACCAAGGCTCTCGCGCGGAGGGGCAGGCCATGACCGTGCCCGACGACGTGAACACCGCCAAAGCCGGCGCCCCCCCATCCGACGCATCCGCGCAGTCGCCAGTGCCGCCGCTGCCGTCGGACGCCCTGATCGTCCTCCCGACGCGCAATCTCGTGCTCTTCCCGGAACTGGTGTTTCCGCTCTCCATTGGCCGGCCGGCCACGGTCGCCGCGGCCCAGCAAGCGGTGCGCGAACAGCGCCAGATTCTGGTCGTCCTTCAGCACGATCCCGAGAAGGCCGAGGTCGGCCCCGACGATCTTCACCGCGTCGGCACGGTCGCCAACATCGTGCGCTATGTCACAGCGCCCGACGGCACGCACCACGTGATCTGCCAGGGCGTGCAGCGCTTCCGCATCAGCGAGTTCGTCGAAGGCCACCCGTTCCTGCTGGCCCGCGGCCTGCACATCGTCGAGCCGTCCGGAACCGACAGGGGCGCCGGCCCGGAAATCGAGGCGCGCTTCCTCGTCCTCCAGAGCCAAGTGCGCGACGTGATGGACCTGCTGCCGCAGGTGCCGGCCGAGCTGCGCCAGACGTTCGAGGCAACCGCCGCGGCTGGTGCCCTGGCGGACCTCGCCGCGACCTATCTCGATTCCAAGCCGGCGGAGAAGCAGGAGATTCTCGAGACGGTCGAGCTGGTGCCGCGTCTCGACAAGGTCTCCGCCCTGCTCGCCCAGCGCCTGGAGGTCCTCAGGCTCTCCAACGAGATCGGCCAGTCGACCAAGGCCTCGCTCGACGCGCGCCAGCGCGAGATATTGCTGCGCGAGCAGATGGCGGCGATCCAGCGCGAGCTGGGCGACGAGGGGTCGAACAAGCAGGAGCTCGCCGATCTCGACAAGGCGATCACCGACGCCAGGATGCCGCCGGAAGTGGAGGCGGCCGCGCGCAAGGAGCTGCGCCGGCTGAAACGCACGCCGGATGCGGCAGCCGAATTCGGCATGATCCGTACCTACCTCGATACGCTGATCGAGCTGCCGTGGGCCCTGCCGGAGGCACCGCCGATCGACCTCGCCGAGGCCCGCCGCGTGCTCGATCACGACCACTTTGGGCTGGAGAAGATCAAGCAGCGCATCGTCGAATACCTGGCGGTGCGCAAGCTGGCGCCCGAAGGCAAGGCGCCGATCCTGTGCTTCGCCGGACCCCCGGGCGTCGGCAAGACCTCGCTCGGCCAGTCGATCGCCCGCGCCATGGGCCGCAAGTTCGCGCGCGTGAGCCTGGGCGGCGTCCACGACGAGGCCGAGATCCGCGGCCATCGCCGCACCTATATCGGCGCCCTGCCCGGCAACATCGTCCAGGCGATCCGCAAGGCCGGCTCCCGCGACTGCGTGCTGATGCTGGACGAGATCGACAAGATGGGCACCGGCATCCATGGCGATCCGTCGTCGGCGATGCTGGAAGTGCTCGACCCCGAGCAGAACGGCACCTTCCGCGACAACTATCTCGACGTGCCGTTCGATCTGAGCCGCGTCGTCTTCATCGCCACCGCCAACATGCTGGACACCATCCCCGGCCCGTTGCGCGACCGCATGGAGATCATCTCACTCACGGGCTACACCGCGGGCGAGAAGCTCGAGATCGCCAAGCGCTACCTGGTGCGGCGCCAGCTCGAGGCCAACGGGCTGAAGCCCGGCCAGGCCGAGATCGACGATGCGGCGCTCCAGC
>JAUXST010000556.1 GCA_030679805.1 Reyranella sp.
GGCCTTGCCCATGCCGGGCACTCTATGAGGGAGCGCTCACTTGTAAAAGCCGCTTCCGCCGATCCCTCGCAGAACCAGCGCCAGTCGATCACCCAGTCGAACACGACGGTGGCGGGGGTGGCCTCGCTTTGGGCGCTCAGGAATTCGGTAAAGGCACGACGGATCAGCATGTGAACCTCCGAGAAGTGAGCAAGTGCTCATAAATTAAGTGAGTAGTCACTCATTTTCAAGAAGAATCTTATTGACGCAAATCATCCTATAGGATAAGATAACACTTATTTCCAAACCGAAGCTCGTTGCCACGATCCCGTCGAAGCCTGTCGCGGTCGGGAAACGGCAATTCAAGAAGGTCCCATTCTTCGGGACATGCGACGATGGCCCGGAAGGCGCCAATCTCGCGACGTATCAAAGGCTTGAACGGACTCACCGCGACATTGGACTCGCGCCTTAGCGTCCAGGAAAGTGTCTCATGTCGCGGCGACGATTTTCCCCGCGATTTCGGTCGGGTCGCGGCCTTTGCGCGTGACGGCCGAAAGAGCACCGCCTATGGTCTGATCACCCAGACGATCCCTGTGGGAGAGACCGCCTTTCTTTTGGCGGCGCCGAAGGAGCAACCGGCCCCGGAAACTCTCAGGCAAACGGACCGCAGGAGGATGGGTCTCTGGAAAGTGGCGGGCGCCTCATCTGGCGCACGCCCACCGACGAAGTAAGCCGAAGTTTCTTTTCGGCGAATCTTTCAGGTCTCCGGACAGAGGGGGTCGCGAACGGCGCAATCCTTGCGTCGGGCACACGCGACTCTAGGAGACCGTTTTGAGTGAACCCACAGCCGGCCCTTTGAAGCGCACGCCGCTTTACGATCTTCATCGTGAACTTGGCGCGCGCCTTGTGCCGTTCGCCGGCTATGAAATGCCGGTGCAGTACCCGACCGGCATCCTGGTCGAGCATGCCCAGACCCGGAATGCCTGCGGCCTGTTCGATGTCTCGCACATGGGCCAGGTGCGGCTGACGGCCAAGGCGGGCCACAACGCCGCCAAGGCACTCGAGACCCTGGTGCCCGGCGACATCACAGGCCTGCAGCCAGGCCAGCAGCGTTATACCCAGTTCACCAACGAGTCAGGCGGCATCCTCGACGACTTGATGGTGACCAGCACGGGCGATCATCTGCAGCTGGTCGTCAATGCCGCCTGCAAGGACGCCGATCTGGCGCTCATCCAGGCAGGCCTTTCGTCTTCCTGCGAGATCGAGCCGATGTTTTCCCGCGGGCTCCTGGCGTTGCAGGGCCCGCAGGCCGCGGCCGTGCTGTCGCGCTTCGCACCGCAGGTCGCGGCGATGAAGTTCATGACCGGCGCCTTCGTCATGATCGAGGGCGCGCGCTGCTACGTCACGCGCTCGGGCTACACCGGCTGCGACGGCTACGAGATTTCGACGCCGGCCGATGCCGCCGACCCGATCGCCCGCAAGCTGCTGGCGCATCCCGAAGTGAAGCCGATCGGCCTCGGCGCCCGCGATTCGCTCCGGCTCGAGGCGGGCCTTTGTCTCTATGGCCACGACATCGACACCACCACGACGCCGGTCGAGGCGGTGCTGCTGTGGAGCATCGGCAAGGAACGCCGGGTGAAGGGCGGCTTCCCCGGCGCCGCGGTGATCCAGAAGCAGATCGCCGAGGGATCGCCGCGCAAGCGCGTCGGTCTGCTGCCCGAAGGCAAGGCGATCGCGCGCGAAGGCGCCGAGATCGCGATTGCCGGCAAGGTTTTAGGCACCGTCACGTCGGGCGGCTTCGCGCCCACGCTCGGCCGCGCCATCGCCATGGGCTACGTCGAACGCAGCCAGTCTTCAAACGGCACCAAGGTCGAGCTCCTCGTGCGCGGCAAACCCGTGCCGGCCGAGATCGTGCCGATGCCCTTCGTCAAACATGCCTACTACCGCGGATAGGAGTTTTTATGGCCGACGTCAGATACAGCGAAGAACACGAGTGGATCCGGGTCGAGGGCGACACCGGCACGATCGGCATCACCCACTATGCGCAGGAACAGCTGGGCGACGTGGTCTTCGTCGA
>JAUXST010000557.1 GCA_030679805.1 Reyranella sp.
GCGCCCGCATTACGCTCGCGCCGCGCCCGCGCCGTTCCGCGATCAGCCCTTCCTGGTGACGATCACTTCGAGATATTCGCCGGGCGCGACCAGGGTCCCGTCCTCGGCGACATTGAATTTGTCGAGGAGGGCGCGGAGATCCTTCTCGAGCGCCACGCGGGCCTCGGCGTCGATCGCGGCGAAGGCCTTCAGGACCGGGCCGTAGTAGCCGCGGAAGATTTCCAGCCAATGGTCGGCCGACTTGTAGCGGAAGACGAAGTGCCGGCTTTGCGCATTGACGGCCGCCGTCGGGCCGAACAGCGCCTTGAGATGCGCCCTGGTGCCCCACAGCGACGGCGACTTCACGCCGGGCGCCGGCGGCACGTACTTGCCGATGGTCTTGAAGAGCTGGCCGATGAAGCCCTCCGGTGTCCAGTTGGCGAGGCCGATCTTTCCGCCCGGGCGGCAGACGCGCAGAAGCTCGTGGGCGGCCTGCTCCTGGTTCGGCGTGAACATGACGCCGAAGGTCGAGAGCACTGTATCGAAGCTCGTGTCGGGAAAGGGCAGGGCTTCCGCATCGGCCTCCTGGAAGGTGACCGGGAGATGCTCGGCGGCGGCCCGCTCGCGACCGCGCTCGAGCAGTGCCGCGACATAGTCGGTCGACACCACGTCGGCGAAGCGGCGGGCGGCGGCCAGCGTCGCATTGCCGTTGCCGGCGGCGACGTCGAGGACGCGCTGATTGCTGCGCAGATCGACGGCCTCGCAAAGGTTCTCGCCCACGATCTGCAGCGTCGTGCCCACGACGGCGTAGTCGCCGGAGCCCCAGGCGACCTGCTGGCGGCCCTTGATGGTGGCGAGGTCGATGGTGGCGGGGATAGTGGTGGCGGGGATGGCAGTCTGGACGTTCATGGTCTTAATTCCTCCTTGTTTGGTTCGCGTCCCACGGAAGTGCGTCGCGATGGAGGGCATTTAGGCTTTGCCGGGCTGACTGCGAATGACCGGGCGTCTGCGATGCTTGACACGGCGTCTGAAATTCCCACGTTTGTTGACAAGGCGTCCGGATCGCTTGTTCCGGCGTCGGGGAGAGACGGAATGGCCGCTGACGCACTGTCCGATTTGCTGAGAACGGTACGGCTGACCGGCGCGACATTCTTCGATGTCGTGGCGAGGGATCCGTGGGTCGCCGAGCAGCCGACCCGGGAGATGGTGCTGCCGAAGATCCTGCCGGGTGCCGAGCATCTGATCTCGTATCACGTGGTCACCGAAGGCCGCTGCTACGCCTGCATCATCGGCGAAGAGCCGATCGCGCTCGATGCAGGGGAAGTCATCGTCTACACGCGCGGCGATGCGCATGTCATATCGAGCAATCCGGGGATGCGCGCCCAGCCCGTAACTTCGGCGGAGATGGACGCCGCGACGGCGGGACCCCTGCCGTTTTTCAAGCGCATGGGCGATGAGGGGCCATCCTCGGTCAAGATGGTCTGCGGCTTCCTCGCCTGCGACGCCCACCCGTTCAATCCGCTGCTCGACAACCTGCCGCCGATCATCAAGGCCGGAAACCCGCAGGGAGGTGATGCGAACTGGCTTGGCCAGTTCATCCGCCTGGCGCGGAGCGAATCGGCCGATAAGCGTGCCGGCGGCGAAAGTGTCCTCGCCAAGCTGAGCGAGCTCATGTTCATCGAGGTCGTCCGCCAGTACCTGGAAACACTGCCGCCCGAGCAGGCCGGATGGCTGGCGGGTCTGCGCGATCCGTTCGTAGGCAAGGCTTTGTCGATGATGCACGCAAGCCCGGCGCGCAATTGGACGATCGAGGAGCTTGCCAGGGAGGTGGCGCTGTCGCGCTCTGTGCTGGCCGAGCGTTTCGCCGATCTCGTCGGCATGCCGCCGATGCACTATCTCGCCAAGTGGCGGATGCAGATCGCGGCCGGCCTGTTGAGCGGCGGCAACACCAACATGGCGACCATTGCCGCCGACATCGGCTACGGCTCCGAGGCCGCCTTCAGCCGGGCGTTCAAGAAGTCCGTGGGCGTACCGCCCTCGGCGTGGCGCAAACGTTCTGCAGCCGCTTGATCGTC
>JAUXST010000567.1 GCA_030679805.1 Reyranella sp.
GCCGGTTGCCGTCCGGAGCGCGGCTTGCAGCGGGCCCGCGAAGGCCAGAAGGTCGGCGTAGGCATAGCCGATGATGTAGGTCGGAAGCACGAGCGGTAGCAGCAGCGCCCACTGCAGCATCCGGCTGCCGGGAAAGCGGCACATGGTGACAAGCCAGGCGGTGCCGGTGCCGACGACCGTCGTGCCGAGGCCCACGCCTACCAGCAGGACGGTGGTGTTCGTGACGATGTCGGAGAGTTGCGTCTCGGCGATGTGCCGCCACAGGTCGCCTTGCCACGACAGAAGGCTCGAGGCGATCCCGAGCAGGGGCAACCCGACCAGCGTGGCGATCGCCAGCGCACCGAGACGCCAGATCATCGGCAGATCCCCGGGGGCCGATCTAAAAGAAAACGCATGCCATCGCGGAGCGGTGGCATGCGTTCAATGGAAGACACGGTGCCGAGCGGCACGCGCGCTACTTCTGTTCGGACGGCGCTTCCTCGCTCGCGGCCGGAGCCTCGGCGGTCTCGTCCTCGGCGGACTTGGCCTCGAACAACGCGGCCGCCTGCTCGGTGGCGCGCTTGGCGGCATCCGCCGCCTCGAGCGCTGCGCGCTCGTTCTCGGCCACCAGCGCACCGCCCTTGGCGAGGAACTCGGCCTCATCGGGCGAGCGCGCCACCACGGCAGTGATCTCGATCGTGACCTCGGGATGGAGGTGGACCTTGATCTTGTGGGCTCCCAGGCTCTTGATCGGCTTGTCCAGTTCAACCTGGCTGCGCTCGATCTTGACACCGGCGGCAACCGCGCCGTCGGCGATGTCGCGCGAGGTCACCGACCCGTAGAGTTGCAGGGCTTCCGACGCCTGGCGGATGAGGATGACCTTGAGGTCGCTCATCTTGGCGCCGACGGCTTCGGCTTCCTGGCGACGCTCGAGGTTCTGGGCCTCGAGCGTCTTACGCTGCGATTCGAAGTAGGTGATGTTGTCCTTGGTCGCGCGTAGCGCCTTTTTCTGCGGCAGCAGGAAGTTGCGGGCGAAGCCGGGCTTCACCTTCACAACATCGCCCATCTGACCGAGCTTCGGCACGCGCTCCAACAGGATGACGTTCATCGGCATGATTCGAGCCCCCGGCTAGGCGATGAGGTAGGGCAGGAGCGCCAGGAAACGCGCGCGCTTGATCGCCTGGGCGAGTTCGCGCTGTTTCTTCGACGACACCGCCGAGATGCGGCTCGGCACGATCTTGCCGCGCTCGGAGACGAAGCGCTGAAGAAGGCGCACGTCCTTGTAGTCGATCACGGGCGCATTGGCGCCGGAGAACGGGCAGCTCTTGCGGCGGCGCGTGAAGGGGCGGCGTTGGGCGCTCATTCTTCTTCTCCCGTGCTGATGGGTGCAGGCGGCATGCCGCCTTCCTCGCCGAAGCGGGGACGTTCACGACGCGGCGGACGATCGCCCCAGCGATCGCCGCGATCGCCACCCGGACGATCGGACTTCTCGGCGCTGCGCACCATAATGGCCGAAGGGGCTTCCTCGAGCGCGTCGACGCGCACGGTCAGGAAGCGGATGATGTCTTCGTTGATCGACATCGTGCGCTCCATCTCCTTCACCGCGGCGGAGGGAGCGTCGATGTTGAGCAGGGTATAATGACCCTTGCGGTTCTTCTTGATGCGGTAGGTAAGGGAACGCAGGCCCCAGTACTCTTTCTTGGAGACGGTGCCGCCCAGACCGGTGACGATGTCGGCGAACTGGGTGGTAAGTGCCTCCACCTGGGTCTGCGGGACATCTTGACGCGCAATGAAGACGTTTTCGTAGAGTGCCATGTAGTTTTGGCTCCTTATGGCTGTTGGCGACCCGGAGTTCGTCGTGTCCGCCGTCGCAATGACGGAGGATCGACCGGCAACCGCCCGAATCTAGCCGGCCCTTCGCGGAACGCTTGGACCGGCAAGGAGATCGGGGCCGATTTAGGCCCCGAAGAGGGCGGGTTATACAGGCCCGCGGCCTGAAATCAAGCTGTTCCGCGTGTGGCTTGACTGCGTCCAGTACCCCGGTATGACTGCGCCAATTCGCATCAAATCAGAGGGAAAACGCGCATGAGTCGGGCTTTCGTCTTTCCGGGCCAGGGATCGCAGGCCGTCGGCATGGGCGCCGACCTGGCAGCAGCCTTTGCGACCGCCCGGGACGTCTTCGGTGAAGTCGACGAGGCGCTGAAGCAGAACCTGTCCAAGCTCATGCGGGAAGGGCCGGAAAACGAGCTGGTCCTGACCGAAAACGCCCAGCCGGCCCTGATGGCCGTCAGTCTGGCCGTGGTGCGAATCCTGGAAAAGGACGGCGGCAAGCCGCTGCCGGCAATGGCGTCCCATGTTGCCGGTCATTCGCTCGGGGAATATTCCGCCCTGGCCGCCGCCGGGTCGCTGAAAGTCGCAGACGCCGCGCGCCTTCTGAAGCTGCGCGGACAATCGATGCAGAAGGCCGTGCCGGTCGGCGTCGGCGCGATGGCGGCCCTCCTTGGCATCGAGCTGGAGCCGGCGATGGCTGCCTGCGTCGAGGCCGCGCAAGGCGAAGTGGTTGCTGTGGCCAACGACAACGGCGGCGGGCAGGTCGTCGTCAGCGGCCACAAGGATGCCGTCGAGCGGGCGATCGAAGCGGCCAAGGCCCGGGGCTGCAAGCGCGGCATGCTGTTGCCGGTGAGCGCGCCCTTCCACTGCTCGCTAATGCAGCCGGCGGCCGATGCGATGAAGGCAGCACTCGAAGAGGTGACCCTGATGCCGCCGCGGGTGCCCCTGGTCGCCAACGTCTTGGCGTCCGAGATCAGCGATCCGGCGGCCATCAAGCAGCGCCTGGTCGAACAGGTGACCGGCCTCGTGCGCTGGCGCGAGAGCGTGCAGTACATGAAATCGAAGAGCGTCGAAGCGCTGGTCGAATGCGGCACGGGAAAAGTTCTGTCCGGACTCGTGAAGCGTATCGACAAGGACATGACGGGAATGGCACTGAACGGCCCGGGCGACATCGAAGCCTTTCTGAAGACCGTCTGAGGGAGAACGGCCATGTTCGATCTGAACGGCAAGACGGCCCTCGTTACCGGCGCCTCCGGCGGGATTGGCGGCGCGATCGCCCGCGCTCTGCACCGGCAGGGCGCTACGGTCACGCTCTCGGGCACACGCGCCGAGGCGCTGGAGCAGCTTAAGGCGTCGCTAGGCGAAAGGACCTATGTCGTGACCGCCCGGATGGACGATGCGGCCGACATAGACCGCCTCGCCAAGGAAGCCGAGGCGGCGATGGGCAAGCTCGACATCCTGGTGAACAATGCCGGCATCACGCGCGACAACATTTCGATGCGGATGAAGGACGAGGAATGGGAGAAGGTGCTCCAGGTCAATCTGACCGGCACCTTCCGCCTCACGCGCGCGGTCATGCGCGGTATGATGAAGCGGCGTTTCGGCCGGGTCGTCAGCATCACGTCGATCGTGGGCGTGACCGGCAATCCCGGCCAGGCCAACTATGCCGCGGCCAAGGCCGGCCTCATCGGCATGTCGAAGTCGCTGGCCCAGGAACTGGCCTCGCGCGGCATCACGGTCAATTGCGTGGCACCCGGTTTTATCGCCACGCCAATGACCGATGGACTGACCGATGAACAGAAGAAGGGCATCCTCGCCCGGGTGCCCGCCGACCGGCTGGGGACGCCCGACGAGATCGCGGCGGGCGTGGTTTATCTGGCGAGCGAGGAGGCGGCTTATGTCACCGGCCAGACACTGCACATCAACGGCGGTATGGCGATGATTTGACAGGACGGGCCACAAGTGCCTGATTTTGTGGGCTTTTCGACCCTAGCCAATGACCGGGAAGCTATGTTAGGAACGCCGGAAATCGCCAGCCCCCTCGGCGAAATCGGATTTGGAATACACGGGAAGGACAAGAGAATGAGCGATATTGCCGAGCGCGTTAAGAAGATCGTGGTGGAGCATCTCGGCGTCGAAGCGGCGCAGGTGAAGGAAGATGCGAAGTTCATCGACGATCTGGGCGCCGACAGCCTCGACACCGTCGAACTGGTGATGGCGTTCGAGGAAGAATTCGCCATCGAGATCCCCGACGACGCCGCCGAGAAGATCCAGACGGTCGGCGACGCGATCGGCTTCATCAAGAGCAACGCGAAGTCCTGATCTTCGCCGGTTCCTGCAGCAGGAAAGGCGAACAATGAGGCGAGTTGTCGTTACGGGCATGGGCATGGTGACGCCGTTGGGTGACGGCGTCGATACCAACTGGAGACGGCTGATTGCGGCTGAGTCGGGAATCCGCTCGATCCAGGCTTTCGACACATCAGATCTTGCCACCAAGATCGCGGGTGAAGTGCCCAAGGGCGACAAGGCGAATGGGCACTTCAATGTCGACGCCTACATCGCACCGAAGGACCAGCGCAAACTCGACAAGTTCATCGTCTTCGGCCTGGCGGCTGCCGAACAGGCGGTCGAGGATTCGGGCTGGAAGCCGCAGGACGAAGAAGGGCTCGCCCGCACCGGCGTGATGATCGGCTCCGGCATCGGCGGCCTCCAGACCATCTACGAGACGTCGCTGGTGTTGAAGGAGCGGGGGCCGCGGCGTGTCAGCCCGTTCTTCATCCCATCGGCCCTGATCAACCTCGTTTCGGGCCAGGTCTCGATCAAATACGGCTTCAAGGGCCCGAACCATTCTGTCGTCACTGCCTGCGCCACCGGCGCGCACGCCTTGGGCGATGCGGCACGCCTCATCCAGCTCGAGGATGCCGACGTCATGGTGGCCGGAGGTGCGGAGGCCGCGATCTGCCGCATCGGCATCGCGGGCTTCAATGCCTGCAAGGCGCTGTCGACTGACTTCAACGACACGCCGACACAGGCATCAAGGCCGTGGGACAAGCGGCGCGACGGTTTCGTGATGGGCGAGGGCGCGGGCTGCGTGGTGCTCGAGGAATACGAGCACGCCAAAAAGCGCGGCGCCAAGATCTACGGCGAAATCATCGGCTATGGCCTTTCCGGTGACGCCTACCACATCACGGCGCCGTCGGAGGATGGCGACGGCGCGTTTCGGGCCATCCGGGCCGCGCTGAAGCGCGGCAAACTCAATACCGACCAGATCGACTACGTGAACGCCCACGGTACCTCGACCATGGCCGACGTGATAGAACTCGGTGCGGTGAAGCGCGTCTTCGGCGAAGACGCCTACAAGTTTTCCATGTCGTCGACCAAGTCGGCCACCGGCCATCTGCTGGGCGCGGCCGGCGCAATCGAGGCGATCTACGCGATCAAGTCGATCAACGATCAGGTCGTTCCGCCGACGCTCAATCTCGACGAACCGGACGAGGGTTGCGACATCGATCTGGTGCCGAAGCAGGCCAAGCAGCGCAAGGTCCGCTATTCACTCAGCAACTCGTTCGGTTTCGGCGGCACCAACGCGTCGTTGATTTTCGGCCCCGTCTGATTGCCGGAGGCTGAGGGTGCTCAGCTACTTCCGTTGGGTTCTCTTCTTTATCGCCCTGTTCGCGACGCTGATGGGCGGCGCGCTGTACATCGGCCACACGCTGCTCGTCGCCGAAGGGCCGCTTCAGGCGACGAAGACCGTGGTGATTCCGCGCGGCGCCGGTCCGGCGACGATGGCGAAGGTGCTGCAGGAAGAAGGCGTCATCGCCCACGCGCGGCTGTTTCGCATCGCGCTGATGATCGATCCCGCGCCTAAGCCGATCAAGGCGGGCGAGTATGAGATCCCGGCACGTACCTCTATGGAGGCCCTGGTGGACATTCTGCAGTCCGGCAAGGTCGTACAACGCCGCCTGACCGTGCCCGAGGGCGTGACAACGGCGGAGGTCCTCGAACTGGTCCGCAAGACCGAGGCGCTGACCGGGGAAATCACTCTCGACGTCAAGGAAGGCGACCTGCTGCCGGAGACCTACTTCTACTCGCGCGACGACACTCGGGACGGCCTACTGTCGCGCATGAAAGAGGCGATGGAGAAGACCCTCGATGCGGCGTGGCGCAAGCGCGCGCCCGGCCTGCCGCTGGCGAACCGGCGCGAGGCGCTGGTGCTGGCCTCGATCGTCGAGAAGGAGACCGCTCTTCCGGCCGAACGCGCCAGGGTGGCGGCCGTATACATCAACCGGCTGCGACGCCGGATGAAGCTCGAAAGCGATCCGACCACGATCTATGGCCTCACCGGGGGTAAGACGCCCTTCAATCGCGAACTCACGCGCGCCGATCTGCAGTCGACCTCTCCGTACAATACCTATGTGGTGACCGGCCTGCCGCCGGGGCCGATCTGCAATCCGGGCCGGGCCTCGATCGTGGCGGCAACCAATCCGGCGCGCGACCGCTCCATCTACTTCGTCGCCGATGGCCAGGGTGGTCACGCCTTTGCGCTCACGCTGCCGGAGCACAACCGCAACGTCGCACGCTGGCGTGAGATACAGCGCGAGCGCCTGGAACAGTCGCAGTCGCAGCCACCGACGCCAGGGCAGCCGGCATCGCCGCCGGCGGCGGTTCCCTCACGGCAGTGAGCCATGCCGGCGATCCTCCTGGCGCTCGTCGTGCTGGCCGTCATGGCCTTCGGCATTGCCTGGTTCCTGCGCGCCAATCCGTCCTCGCTCGCCCGCCGGTTGCGGCCGGTTCTCGTGGTCCTGGGCATGATCGGTGTCGGTGGATTGCTGATCTTCGGCATGCGGTTTCTGCCCGGCCTGCTGCCCGAACTGTCCGGACTGGCCGGCGTCGTGATCGCTGCCCTAATTGCGCGCGCGGTACGCCGCCGGCCTTCCGGCGGCTTCAGCTCTCCGGGGACGGGGCAACGGACGGAAGTACGCACTGCATTTCTGCAGGCATGGATCGACCACGGCACCGGCGATGTGGGCGGCACGGTGCTGTCCGGCCGCTTCGTCGGGCGTGTCCTGGATGCGCTGGCGGACGGCGAACTGCTCGAGCTGCATTACGAATGCGCCGCCGATCCCGACTCGCTCAAGGTCCTCGAGGCCTATCTCGACCGTCGGCTCGGCGCCGACTGGCGCACTTCCGGCCGGCCGCCGCCGGCTGGGTCACGGGCAGGCATGTCGCGGGACGAGGCCTTGGCCGTCCTGGGATTGGCCGAAGGTGCCACATCAGAGGAGATCCGGGCCGCCCATCGCCGCCTGATACAGCGCATGCACCCCGATGTCGGCGGCAGCGCCGACCTTGCCGCCCGCATCAACCAGGCCAAGGACGTCTTGCTCAGGGGATGACCTTGCCGTGACTTTGGCATCATGGCATCAACCGCAACCTTCCGCGTCGCGGCCCGGCGGTGCCTGTCAAATTGCCGGATTGCCCATACAATACGTAACTGCTGAACGAGGTCGATGAGCATGGCGCAGCGAGTCCGCAAAGCCATTCTGCCAGTCGCCGGACTGGGCACCCGCTTTCTGCCCGCCACCAAGGCGATGCCGAAGGAAATGCTGACGGTCGTCGACCGGCCGCTCATCCAGTATGCGGTCGAGGAATGCCTGCAGGCGGGGATCGACGAATTCGTCTTCGTCAGCGGCCGCAACAAGGTTGCCTTGGAAGATCACTTCGATCACGCCTACGAACTCGAGATGACGCTGGAACAGCGCAAGAAGGCGCCGGAACTCGCTGAGACGCAAGGCGCCACCATCAAGCCGGGCAACGCGATCTTCACGCGCCAGCAAAAGCCGCTCGGTCTCGGCCATGCGGTGTGGTGCGCGCGCCACTGGATCGGCCGCGAGCCGTTTGCGGTTCTGCTGCCCGACGAACTCACGCTTGATACGCCGAGCTGCATCGGTCAGTTGGCCCAGGCGCACGACGAGACCGGTGGCAGCGTGGTCGCCGTGATGGACGTGCCGCGCGAGCAGACCAGGAGCTATGGCATCGCCGCAGTGAAGAACGAAAAGAACGGGCTGGCCGAAATAACCGGCATGGTCGAGAAGCCCAAGCCCGAGGAGGCGCCGTCGACCCTGGCGTTGATCGGACGCTACGTGCTGCTGCCCGAGGTATTCGACCATCTCGATCGCCACGAGACCGGCGCCGGCGGCGAAATCCAGCTGACCGACGCCATGGCGAAGATGATCGGCAGTTCGCCGTTCCATGCCTTGCGCTATGCTGGGCGGCGCTACGATTGCGGCAGCCGGCTCGGCTTCCTCGAGGCCAATATCGCCATCTCGCTAAGCCGGGCGGACACCAAGGCCGAGAGCCGCGCCTTGATCGAACGCTTGATGAGGGGCTGACGCCATGCGCATCGCCATGATCGGTTCTGGCTATGTCGGGCTCGTGTCCGGCGCCTGCTTCGCACAGTTCGGCCATGACGTCGTGTGTGTGGACAGGGATGCCGGCAAGATCGCCCGCCTGCGTGCAGGCGAGATGCCGATCTACGAGCCTGGCCTCGACAAACTGGTCGCCGACAACGTACGCGCGGATCGCCTGACCTTCGGCGACGATCTCGGCGAGGCGGTGGGCGATGCCGCCGCGGTGTTCATCGCCTTGGGCACGCCGACCCGCCGCGGCGACGGCCATGCCGATCTGAGTTACGTCTACGCCGCCGCAGCCGAGATAGCGGAAGCCATCCGCAGCTACACTGTCGTGGTCACCAAATCCACGGTGCCGGTCGGCACCGGTCGGGAGGTGGCGCGCATCATCCGCGACGCGCAGCCGGCGGCGGAATTCGACGTTGCTTCCAATCCGGAATTCCTGCGCGAGGGCGCGGCCATCGAGGATTTCATGAAGCCCGATCGGGTGGTGATCGGCGTCGAGAGCCAGCGCGCGCGCGACGTCATGGCGGCTATCTACCGGCCTCTCAATCTCATCCAGACGCCGATGGTATTCACCAATATCGAGACGGCAGAGGTCACCAAGTACGCCGGCAACGCCTTCCTGGCGACCAAGATCACCTTCATCAACGAGATCGCCGACCTCTGCGAAAAGGTCGGCGCGGACGTGCATGACGTGGCGCGCGGCATCGGGCTGGACGGCCGCATCGGCCGCAAGTTCCTCCATCCCGGTCCGGGATTCGGCGGTTCGTGCTTCCCCAAGGATACATTGGCGCTCGCCTACACGGCGCGCGAGGTCGGCGCGCCGCAAACCATTGTCGAGCAGGTGATCGAGGTCAACAACGCGCGCAAGAAGCGCATGGCACAGAAGGTCATCGACTTCTGCGGCGGCTCGGTGGCTGGCCTTACCGTCGGCGTGCTCGGCGTCACCTTCAAGGCCAATACCGACGACATGCGCGACGCACCCTCGCTCGACATCGTGCCTGCGCTGCAGTCGGCCGGCGCGAATATCGTGGCGTTCGATCCTGAAGGGATGAAAGAGGCGGCCCGCATGTTGCCGGGAGTCGTTTTCGCCAAGACCGCCTACGAGGCGGCGACGCGGGCCGACGTTCTGGTCGTCATCACCGAATGGCACGAGTTCCGCGGCCTCGATCCGCGGCGGATCAAGGAGGCGATGCGCCAGCCGCGCATCGTCGATCTTCGCAATATCTTCAATCCCGAAGAGATGCGCGGTTTCGGCTTTGCCTATGAGGGCATCGGTCGTCCCCAGCCGCGTCCCTAGACATCAACTTCCTTCCGGAGTCTTTGCATGAGCCAGACGGCGCACAAGTTCGATCCCACCATCCTGCGCGAGTACGACATTCGCGGAATCGTGGGCGGCACCGTGCATCCGGCAGACGCCCGCGCCATTGGCCGGACCCTTGGCACGCTCGTCCGCCGCAAGGGCGGCAGGCGCGTGGCCTTGGGCTACGACGGCCGTCTCAGCTCGCCGGAACTCGCCGCAGCCTGCATCGAGGGCCTGACCTCCGCCGGGATCGATGTAACGAACATCGGCCTTGCCGCGACACCGATGCTTTATTTCGCCGTCTATCACCTCGACGCCGACGGCGGCGTTATGATCACGGGGTCGCACAATCCGCCGGACTACAACGGCTTCAAGATGATGATGGGCAAGAAGTCGTTCTTCGGCGCCGATATCCAGACCCTAGGAGTGATGGCCGCCAAGGCGGACTGGGAAAGCGGGCAGGGCAAGGCCGAGAAGAAGGATATCCTGGCCGACTACGCCGCGCGGCTGCTCAAGGATGTGAAACCCGGCAAGAAGCTCAAGGTGGCGTGGGATACAGGCAACGGCGCCGTCGGCGTGTCGATTCGTGCCGTCGTCAGCAAGCTGCCGGGCGAGCATTTCGTCTTGAACGAGACGGTCGATGGCACCTTTCCGTCGCATCATCCTGATCCCACGGTGCCGGAGAACCTCAAGCAACTGATCAGCGAGGTCGAGAAGCACGGCTGCGATCTCGGCATCGCTTTCGACGGCGACGGCGACCGGATCGGAGCCGTCGACGGCCAGGGACGCATCTTGTGGGGCGATCAGCTCCTCGTTCTGTGGTCGCGTGATGTACTGAAGACGCATCCGGGAGCAACCATCATCGCCGATGTCAAGGCGAGCCAGGTGCTGTTCGACGAGATCGCGAAGGCCGGCGGCAAGCCCATGATGTTCAAGACCGGCCATTCGCTGATCAAGAGCAAGATGGCCGAGATGGGCGCGCCACTCGCGGGCGAGATGAGCGGCCATGTCTTTTTTGCCGACACGTTCTACGGGTTCGACGACGCGCTATATTGCGGACTGCGGCTGCTGAACATCGTGGCCAACAGCGACCAAAGCCTGGCCGATATGCGTGACGGCCTTCCCCAGCCGGTGAACACGCCGGAGCTGCGGTTCGACTGCCCTGATGCGGACAAGTTCAGGATCGTCGACGAGGTCAAGGCGCGCCTGCTGAAGGCGGGGGCAACGCTGTCCGACATCGACGGTGTCCGGGTCAGTACCAAGGACGGATGGTGGCTGCTGCGCGCCTCGAACACCCAGCCCGTGCTGGTGGCACGCTGCGAGGCGGCCGACGACGCGGGCCTGGAGCGCCTCATGGCTGATCTCAAGGGAGCGTTGTCCGCCAGCGGCGTCAGTCTGCCGGACGAGGCGTCCGCCGGGCATCACTGATGCGGTTCTTCTTCTACGGCACGTTACTCGACCGCGATGTCACCGCGCTGGTGCTGGGCCGGCGCCTACCGCCGCAAGCCTTTATGCCGGCGATCCTGCTGGGCCATGAGCGGCGGAAGGCCAAGGGCGCAAGCTATCCGGTCGTCGTTCCGGACCCGCGTGGCGAAGTCGCAGGAGCTGTCGTCGGTGGCTTGAGCCCCCGCGATGTGGCCTGCCTCGTGGCATACGAGGGGCCGGGATATCGGATCGTCCCGTTAAGGGTTCGAGCGCAGGGAGCGCTGGTCACGGTCGCGGTGTTTGAGCCACTGGTAAGCCGCCTGCAGCCGAGCGGAGATCTCTGGGATCTGGCGCTTTGGCAGCGTCACCACAAACGCGCCTTTGTGGAGCGGCTGCGGCGCGCCTTCAGCGCGCGCCCGGCGTATTCCAGGCGGTGATCTGCAGCGGCGAGCAGTAGATCTTCTGCTTCTCGAGACGCTTGCAGCCGTCGATCGCCTGCTCCTGCGAGAGATTGGTCAGCCGTGCGCGATGGAAGACCTTGTTGGCCATCTGCACTTCGTCGACGGTCGCCGCGGCGGTCGAGCGCATCGTGTTGGGTAGGGCGGCGGAGGCGCGCTCGAGGGCAAGCTGCGCCGATTGCGGCTCGGCGAACGAGCCGACCTGGATCACCCAGCTTCCGAGCGCCGGATTTTCCGCTTCAGGAGCTGGCGGAACGGCGGGCCCTGCGACCCGGGTGGCGGCGGCCTGCGGTGCCGCCGCGGGCGGCGAGGGCGGCTCGGCCTTGGCGACGCCAACCGTGCGTGAAGTTTCGGGGATGGCGGCGCCCGGCACGAACTGGGCGGCGCTGTAGCGCGCCGACGGCGGCTTGCGGATCGATGTCCAAGGCGAGACGCCCATGGATTGGGCGCTGGCGAAGCCACGGTCCATCAGGTCGGCCATCAGGCGATCTCGGCCACTGGCGCTCTGGCCGCCCATCACGACGCCGATCAGGCGCCGGTTGTCGTGCACGGCCGACATCACGAGATTGAAACCCGACGCCGCCGTGTATCCGGTCTTCAGGCCATCGGCGCCCTCGTAGCTGCCGAGCATGCGGTTGTGGTTGTCCAGCGGCCGGCCGCGGTAGGAATAGCTCTGGACGGAGAACACCGGGTAGTAGTGCGGGAAGTCGCGCAGCAGAGCATTGGCGAGGCGAGCCAGATCGCGCGCCGTCGTGACCTGTTCGCGGTTGGGCAAACCGGACGCATTCCGGAACACAGTCGAATTCATCCCCAGCTGGCGTGCCTTCTGCGTCATCAAGCGGGCGAAGTTGGGCTCGTCGCCGCCCAGCGCTTCGGC
>JAUXST010000573.1 GCA_030679805.1 Reyranella sp.
GACCTCGATGCCGGTCAGTCCTGAGCCGCCGCCCGCGCCATGCACCAGCATCACTTCGCCCGGCTGCAGGTTGGCCTTCCATTTCAGCACGCCGTAGGCGGTCGGGTAGAGTGTGGGGAAGTTGGTTGCTTCGGCATAGGGCATGGTTTCGGGGATCACCACGGCATTGGCCGCGGTTGCCGCGGCATATTCGGCGTAGGCGCCCTCGCTCACGCCGGTGGCGATGCGCTGGCCGACCGCGACGTTGGTGACGCCGACGCCCAACTCGACGACGTGTCCCGCCATCTCGTTGCCCGGCACGTAGGGCAGGGGCGGCTTGTTCTGATGCTTGCCCTGCACGCCCAGCATGGCGGCGAAGCTCACGCCTGCGGCGCCGACCCGGACCAGGATTTCGCCCGCCTTGGGCTTGGGGACGGGCACGTCCTCGATCCTGAGATTCTCGACCGCTCCATACGCTGCGCAAACAAGTGCCCGCATCATTTCCTCTCGAACTATTTCTTGAACTGGCCGTGCCGACCTTCGCCCTGGGCGAAGCGCGCGGCGCCGCCTTGCGATTCCTGGCGTCGTGCCGCCAGCGACAATTCCATCTCGCGCCGGATCGCCGCCGCCTGGTCGCGATCGAAGCTCTCGTAGGCCGACTGCCGGTCCGACGTCATGGCGATGGGTGGGAAACCCGCGATCTGCGCCGCGAGCTTCTCGGCCTCGGCGCGGGTCGTGCCGCGCGCCACCTTGCGCGTGGCGAGGCCGATGGCGATGGCCTCGTCGGCGCCCACCGCGCGGCCGGTCAGCAGCATGTCCATGGCGCGGCCCTGGCCGATCACGCGCGGAAGGCGCACCGTGGTGCCGTCGCTCATCGGCACGCCCCAGCGGCGCGAGAAGACGCCGAAGGTCGCCGTCTCGTCGACGATGCGGATGTCGCAATAGAGCGCGACGCCAAGGCCGCCGGCACAGGCATGGCCTTCGATGGCCGCGATCACCGGCTTCGACAACGGACTGCGCAACGGGCCCTCGTCGCTGCCCGCCCAGGGGAAATAGTCGGTGCCGCCACCCAGCTCCTTGAGGTCGGCGCCGGCGCAGAAGGCGCCGCCCGCGCCGGTCAGCACAGCGACGTGCGCGCGGGGATCGGCCTCGAAGGCTTTCAGCGCCGCCGCCAGTCCGTGCGCCGCCTCGTTGTCGAGCGCGTTCTTGGCTTGGGGGCGGTTGATGGTGATGGTGGTGACCGGGCCGGTGGTCTCGACCAGGATCTTCGGAGTTGTCATCGCACCGCCATCATCTGACCGTCGCTCGTTCGTCTTCGAGCTGGGCGTTGGTTCGCCGCGGCGTGCGGAAGTACCACCAGTTCTTCGGTGCCGTCCATTTTTCCTTCTTGGCCGTTCCGCTGCCCCAGACGCAGCGCTTGAAGTCGCGCGTGCCCGCCATGAACTGCTTGTCGGCCTCGTCGAGCTTCAACGCGTGATCGCCCATCTCCTCGCGGCTGAACATCGGCAGCGCTTCCAGGATCAGTTCGCGCACGTCGACGTCGTTCAGCCAGTTGTCGAGATCGAAGCTGTAGTCCTGGCGCTCGAGGGTGGCGGTGAAGGTGGCCCACTGGTCGACCAGCTCGATCAGGTCCTTGACGTCGGGAGGGCCGGGGGGTGGGGGTGGCTTCATTCGCTGCCGCGCTCCGCTTGGCGGCGATAGTAGCGTTCGCCGTCGTTGGGTTTGAAGAAGGTCCGGATGACGCCGTTGGGATTGAAAGCGATGAAAGCTCCTGTCTGCCGGTCGAAGCGCGTGGTGACGCCGTCGCGCCGGACGGTTTCGAGGATGGGGTCAGCCACCCTGGCATCCCTGAGCAATTGCGCCTGCCGCAGATAGTCCTGTTTGGTGATACGGCCGAATTCGGCGCCGTGCTTTTCGAAATGTTCCTCGAGGCGGCGTGCATCGGCAAAGCCGACGGCGGTGCCCCAACCCCTGGCCGCGCCCGGCTCGCGCGCCGCCGCGTCGCGAGCCTCGGTCGTCGCCTGCTCGCGCGGAGACAGGCGGCCGCCGCGTTCGGAGACCTGAGACCAGAACAGAAAGATCGCGACCACCGCCAGCGCGGCGGTGAGCAGTCGGCGCCAGGGCAGACCGCCGGAGCGGAGGATCATCCGCCTATTGTGCGCCGCCTTTGAACCAGCGCGCAATCATGCGGCGCTCGGCATCGGTGATTTGCGTCATGTTGCCGGGCGGCATGACCCGGGAGGCGGCGGCCTGCTGGTAGATGGCGGCGGCACGCAGATGGATCTCGGTCGGCGTCTCCAGGATTACGCCCTTGGGCGGTGCCGCGATGCCCTCCTGGGTGGGTTTCGCGGCATGGCAGGAGAGGCAGCGCGCCTGGATGATGGGCTGCACCTGGTCGAAGGCGACGGGGCCGCCGCCGTCGGTGCTCGGTCGCGGCAACGCCAGCAGCGCGGTGAGGGCCAGCACGACCAGTCCCGAGGCGAGCACTAGCGGATTGGGATCGCCCTTGTGGCGCTGCACGAACCACACCCTGACCAGCGCGCCCGCCAGCGAGATCATCAGCAGCAGCACCCAGTTCCATTCGTGGCCGTAGAGGCCCGCGTAGTGGTTGCTGATCATGGTGAACAGCACAGGCAGGGTGAAATAGGTGTTGTGGACCGAGCGCTGGCGGCCCATCAGCCCGTACTTCGGATCGGGCGTCCGGCCTTCCTCCTTGGCCTTCACCAGCTCGCGCTGGCCGGGAATGATCACGAAGTAGACGTTGAGGGCCATGATCGTGCCCAGCATCGCGCCGAAGTGGATGTAGGCGCCGCGGCCCGAGAAGAGGTGGCAGAGCGCCCAGGCCGCGACCGCGCAGTAGAGGAACAGCAGGCCGCCCAGGACGGCATCGTCGCTGCCGAAGGCCGAGCGGCAGAGCGCGTCGTAGACCAGCCAGCCGATGACCAGTGACGCGAGGCCGAGGGCGATGGCCTCGGCCTTCCCGAGATCCATGACCGAGGGGTCGATGAGGGCGATTTCGGCGCCGTAGTAGTAGACGAGACAGAGCAGGAAGAAGCCGGTGATCAGCGTCGTGTAGGCTTCCCACTTGAACCAGTGCAGTTCGGGCGGGAGCGTCGCGGGTGCCAGGGTGAATTTCTTGGCAGTGTAGAAGCCGCCACCATGGACCGCCCAGACTTCGCCGCCGATGCCCTTGGCGGCATCGGCCGGGTCGAGCGGCTTGTGCAGATGGTTGTCCAGCCAGATGAAATAGAAAGAGGCGCCGACCCAGGCGATGCCCACGATCATGTGGGCCCAGCGCAGTACGAGATTCAGCCACTCGACGAGGAAGGCGACGTCCATATTCTTTCGTACCGCCTTGCCGGGCAGGGCCTCAAGACTGTAAATCGCCCGCGCAAAATGATTTTGAGCGTGAGGGAAAACGGTAATGACGGCTTTGGAGCTTCCGGCGGGCGTGATCATCGACGGCGACATCAAGCCGGGCTACGAAAAGGTGCTCACCAAAGAGGCAATTGACTTCATCGCTGACCTGCAGCGCAAGTTCAACGGCCGCCGCGAGGAACTGCTGGCCGCCCGCGCCGAGCGCCAGAAGCGGCTCGATGCCGGCGAGAAGCCCGATTTCCTGCCGGAGACGGCCCATATCCGCGAGAGCGACTGGACGGTGGCGCCGCTGCCCCAGGACATCCTCGACCGCCGGGTCGAGATCACCGGGCCGGTCGACCGCAAGATGATCATCAATGCGCTCAACTGCGGCGCCAACGTCTTCATGGCCGATTTCGAGGACGCCTCGACGCCGACCTGGGACAATATGATCGAGGGCCAGTTCAACCTGGCCGCCGCCGTCCACCGCGAGATCGACTACCTCGATCCCAACAACGGCCGTACCTACACACTGAACGACAAGACGGCGACGCTGTTCGTCCGCCCGCGCGGCTGGCACCTGCCCGAGAAGCACGTGACGGTCGACGGCCAGCCGATGTCGGGCTCGCTGTTCGATTTCGGCCTCTACTTCTTCCACAACGCTCGGGAAGCCCTCGACCGCGGCACCGGCCCGTATTTCTACCTGCCCAAGATCGAGAGCCATCTGGAAGCCCGGCTGTGGAACGATGTGTTTGTGGCGGCTCAAGAGGCGCTCGGCATACCGCAGAAGTCGATCAAGGCCACGGTGCTGATCGAGACCATCCTCGCCACCTACGAGATGGACGAGATCCTGTGGGAGCTCCGGGACC
>JAUXST010000575.1 GCA_030679805.1 Reyranella sp.
GGTCCCGCGGTGCTGGCGGCCATCGTGGTGAGCGGGCTGCTGGGCCTTGCCTTCGAACGCGTGCTCGTGCGGCCGGTCTATGGCCAGCACCTGAAGCAGATCCTGGTGACGACGGGTGGCCTGATCGTGGCCGAGCAGCTCTTAAAAGTGATCTGGGGCCCCGAGCAGATCACGCTCAGCCGGCCGACGGCGCTGCGCGGGGCCTTCCTGTTCGGCGACATCGCCATCGAGAAATACCGCGTGCTGGCGGTGATCGTGGGTCTCGTGGTGTTCGCAGGGCTCGCGCTCACGCTCAACCGCACGCGCATCGGCCTCCTGATCCGGGCCGGCGTCGAGAACGGCGAGATGGTCGAGGCGCTGGGCTATCGCATCCGCCGGCTGTTCGTCGGCGTCTTCGCCGTCGGCTCGGCGCTGGCGGGCCTGGGCGGCGCCATGTGGGGCCTCTACCAGGAGACGGTGACGGCGGCGATCGGCGCGCAGGTGGCGGTGCTGGTGTTCATCGTCATCATCATCGGTGGTCTCGGTTCGGTCGGCGGCTGCTTCGTCGGTGCCTTGCTGGTCGGCCTCACCGCCAACTACATCGGCTTCCTGGCGCCCAAGGTGGCGCTCGGCTCCAACATCCTGCTGATGGCGCTCATTCTCCTGTGGCGGCCGCAGGGTCTCTATCCCGTGGCCAAGCGGTAGAGTGATGCTGCGCGCAATCCTCTCCGACGACCTGCCGCGCAGCCGCTGGCTCGCCGTCGTCTTGGTGGCGATCCTGGTCGGCCTCGCCGTGGCGCCCTTCCTGTTTCCCGGCGCCAAGTCGCTGAACGTCGCGGCCAAGATCTGCGTCTTCATCGTGCTGGCTGCATCCTTCGACCTGCTGCTGGGCTACACCGGCATCGTCTCCTTCGCCCACACCATGTTCTTCGGCATCGGTGCCTATGGCGTGGCGATCGCGCTCACGCGCCTGGGCGCGAGCTGGGCCGCAGTGGCGGTGGGTGTCGTGGCCGGCCTCGTCGTGGCAATCGTGCTGGCGGCCGTGATCGGGCTCTTCAGCCTGCGCGTGCGCACCATCTTCTTCGCCATGATCACGCTGGCCGTCGCCAGCGCCTTCGCCATCCTGGCCTCGCAGCTCTCCGACCTGACGGGCGGCGAGGACGGGCTCAACTACCGACTGCCGGCGGAGCTGCGCGCGCCGTTCTCGTTCGGCGACACGCTGTTCGGCGTCCGGCTCAACGGCCGGCTACTCGACTATTACCTGGTCTATCTGGCGTCGGTGGCGCTGGTGCTGGCGTTGCTCAGGATCGTCAATTCACCCTTCGGGTCGGTGCTGATGGCGATCCGCGAGAATCCCTTCCGCGCCGAGGCGATCGGCTACCGCACCGTGGTCTACCGCACCATCGCGAGCTGCATCGCCGCCGCGGCGGCCGCCCTGGCGGGCGTCCTGCTGGCACTGTGGTCGAGCCAGACCAACCCCGACACGACGCTGAGCTTCGACATCATGGTCGACATCCTGCTGATGGTGGTGATCGGCGGCATGGGCACGATGTACGGCGCGGTGATCGGCGCGGTACTGCTGGTCTTCGCCCAGAACTACCTGCAGGACCTCCTGGCCGTGGCCCACAAGGCGCTGGCGGGCGTGCCTCTGCTCGCCAACTTCTTCCACCCCGACCGCTGGCTGTTGTGGCTGGGCGTGGCCTTCGTCCTCTGCGTCTATTTCTTCCCCACCGGAATCGTGGGCCGCCTGCGCAACAGGCGCTAGATCGCGACCTGCCGGATGCCGCCGCGCGGGCGGCCGGCCTCGATCTCCTGCCACAGGATCTCATGGCCTTCGGGCAGCGCGCGGTTGTTGCGCATGGTGAGCCAGAGGCGCAGCAGCAGCCGGTCGTGGCCGCTTTCGGCGTCGTCCTCGAAGGGCGTGCGGCCGTGGTAGGTGACGTGGCTGTTGATGAGCTGCAGGTCGCCGGGCTGCAGGGTCATCTCGAAGCAGAGTTCCTCGGCGGTCTGCATCAGGAGATCGATTGCCTCGCGCTGGGCGTCGGTGAGCTTGGGCACATCGGGCGCCATTTGGGCGGCTTCGATGAAGGTGAGCGAATAGTGCGAGGTGAGCTTGCCATCGCGCAGGCCGAAGATCGGCAGCGGGTAGGCGGTCTCGCGGGTCGTGGCTTCGCCGTCCTTCTTGGTGCCCTCCTCGCCGAAGCGGCTGCGCCAGTAGTCCTGGAACAGGAGTTCGAGCAGGTCGGGCCGCTTCGCCAGGATGGCGTTGTGGATGGCGGGCGTCGACGCGAGCTTGCTGACGCCGCCGGCGCGCGCCTGGCGCACGCAGAGCAGGGCCACCACGTCGGTGCGGTCGGTGTGAAAGCGCAAGCCGCCGTTGGTCAGCGTGCGGGCGTAGGAGGAAAGGAAGGTCGAGCCCTTCTCGTCCTTGGTCTCGCCGTAGGTGCGGCCGACATGGGCACCCTCGTCGCGGATGGCGCGCATCAGCTCGCCGCTCCGGTTCTGGAACACCGGCGTGCCGATATGCGTGCCGAGACCAAAATACATCTGGCGCAATTCGTCTTCGCTGTAGCGATCGACCGGAATGCCGCGCAGCTTGACCATGCCGCAGCCGTTCTCGAGTTCGTCGGAAACGTCGTCGAGCAGGTCGCTCAGCATCGGCAGCGCGAAATCCTCGCGCGTGATTTCCTGCCACGGCATGCCGCGCACCGACTTGACGGCGGCATCGAGTTCGTCGAGCGCCTCGGCCGGAAGGTCGCGGATCCAACGGCGGGAGTCCTTGATGTCCTGGCCGAGCCACACGGAGGGGCCGGCGAGCGGTGCGCGTATCGTCATGGCGGGAAAATAGCAATCTTTGCTGGGAGCGAACAGAGAACTCTTGTTAAGAAGGGGATGGCGACGGGTGCGGCGCAACGCCATGCGTCAGCGGGTCCGGAGGTGAAGATGAAGACGGTTTTGTTGAGCCCCGGCGCCGTTCCGCTTGCTGCATGGCGCGAGATCTATCGGGGTGCGTCCGCCGCCATCGACCCCGCCAGTTACGCGGCCATCGAGAGGTCGGCGGAAGCCGTCGCCGCCATCATCGCCAAGGGCGCGCCGGTCTACGGCATCAACACGGGCTTCGGCAAACTGGCGAGCGTGCGGATCGAGGCGGCGGATCTCGGAACGCTACAGCGGAACATCGTGCTGTCTCATGCCGCCGGAGTGGGCGAGCCGATGCCCATCCCGGTCGCGCGCCTGATGATCGCGCTCAAGCTCGGAAGTCTGGCCCAAGGGGCGTCGGGCGTGCAGGCCGCGACCGTCAGGCTGCTCGAGGCGCTGCTGGCTAAAAACCTTACGCCGGTGATCCCCTGTCAGGGATCGGTCGGCGCCTCGGGCGATCTGGCACCACTCGCCCATATGGCGGCGGCGATGATCGGTGTCGGCGACGTCTTCGCGGGCGATCGTCGCGTGCCGGCCGTGCAGGCTCTTGCCGACGCGGGCCTGACACCACTGGTTCTCGGCGCCAAAGAAGGCCTGGCGCTGCTGAACGGCACGCAGTTTTCCACCGCCTATGCGCTGGCCGGACTCTTCGAAGCGGAAAACCTCTTCGGCGCCGCCCTGGTCACCGGCGCGCTCTCGACCGACGCGGCGCGCGGCTCCGATGCCCCGTTCGATCCGCGGATCCATCGCCTGCGCGGCCACAGGGGCCAGATCGAGGCGGCTGACTCCCTGCGCCGCCTGATGGCGGGCTCGGCGATCCGCGCCTCGCATCTCGTCGGCGACGAGCGGGTGCAGGACCCCTACTGTTTGCGCTGCCAGCCGCAGGTCATGGGCGCCGCACTCGACATCCTGCGCCAGGCCGCGGCGACGCTCGCGACCGAAGCCAATGGCGTGACCGACAATCCGTTGATCTTTCCCGAGACCGGCGAGGCCCTGTCGGGCGGCAATTTCCACGCCGAGCCCGTCGCCTTCGCGGCCGACATCATCGCACTCGCGGTTTGCGAGATCGGCTCGCTGGCGGAACGGCGCGTGGCCATGCTGGTCGATCCGGCGCTGTCGGGCCTGCCGGCCTTCCTGACGCCGAAGCCCGGTCTCAACTCCGGCTTCATGATCCCGCAGGTGACGGCCGCCGCGCTCGTCTCGGAGAACAAGCAGCGCGCCTATCCCGCCAGCGTCGATTCGATTCCCACGTCGGCCAACCAGGAGGATCACGTCTCGATGGCCGCCCACGGCGCCCGGAGGCTGCTCGGGATGGTCGGGAATGCCTGCGGCGTGGTGGGGATCGAGTTGCTGGCGGCGGCGCAGGGTTGCGACTTCCATCGCCCGCTCGCCGCCAGCAAGTCCCTGGAAGCCGTGCGCGATCTGGTGCGCCGCGCCGTGCCGCACCTGGACAACGATCGCCATTTCCATCCGGATCTCGAAAAGGCCATCGCGCTCGTCGCCAGCGGAGCGATTGTCGAGGCGGTCGGGCGCGACGTCCTGCCCGCGGTTGAGGGGAGAACGCCATCATGACTCGCATCGACAATGCCCGAACGGTCCGTGCGGCACGCGGCAGGGAACTCACGGCCAAGAGCTGGCTGACGGAAGCGCCGCTGCGCATGCTGATGAACAACCTCGATCCCGACGTCGCCGAGAAACCGGGTGAGCTGGTGGTCTATGGCGGCATCGGCCGCGCGGCGCGCGACTGGCAGTGCTTCGATCGCATCGTGGCCGCGTTGCGCAAGCTCGAAGCCGACGAAACGCTGCTGGTCCAGTCGGGCAAGCCGGTCGGTGTGTTCCGGACCCACGCCGATGCGCCGCGCGTGCTGAT
>JAUXST010000589.1 GCA_030679805.1 Reyranella sp.
GGCCTTCGCGCCGTCGGCCGGCGACAGCGCGCCGCTGCCGGTGCATGACGTCCGCGTCGACGGCGGCACGCTCTCCTTCAGCGATGCCAGGACGGGCCTGTCAGTCCACGCCGGCCGGCTGGACTTTTCCGCCTCGGCGACGTCGATGACGGGCCCCGTTGCCATGACGGGCAGCGGTACCGTCGACGACGCGCCGCTCAGCTTCCAGGTCTCCCTCGGGGCCAAGGGTCCGACCGGCTACGATATCGATGTCTCGCTGGACGCGGCCGGCGGCAGGCTCGCCTACAAGGGCAGCTTGAGCGAACTCGGGCCCGACGCGCGGCTTTCCGGCACGGCATCGGCATCGGCGGAGAACCTGGTCCGGTTCGTCAAGACACTGGCCAAGATCACGGGGCAGCCGAAGCCCCATGTGCCGCCGCTGCTGGCCGGCAAGTTCCGCTTCGAGGGGCCGGTGGCGCTGTCGCGGACGGAACTGAGCGCCAAGGACTTCACCCTCGTGCTGGGGGACGACAAGGTCTCGGGGTCATTGACGGCAAAGGTCGGGCCGGTGCTTTCCATCGATGGCCGCGTGACGGCGGCGCGGCTCGATCTCGACCGCTGGCTGCAGGCGATCGTGCTGCCGCCCGAGATCGAGGCCGAGAAGAAGAAGCCGGTGCAACCGGCGCCGGCGGCGCCGACAGGATCCGCGACGGCGGTCCCGCCCCCGCCCCCGACCATGCCACCGCCCACGCCGCCAACCCCCTCGCCCGCCACCGCAAGCTGGCTGTCGACGCTCAACGCCAAGCTCGCGCTGGAGGTGGGCGAGCTGATCTACAACAAGCAATCCGTGCGCAACATCGCGGTCGAAATCGAAGCGCGCAACGGCCTGGTCGCCGTGCCGAAATTCGGCGCCAGCCTGCCCGGCGACCACGTCGTGAAGGCGGCGTCGACCCTGTCCGACGGCTCGCCGCGTCCGCGCGTGTCGGGCGACTTCAGCCTGGAGGGGCCGAAGCTGCGCGAGACGCTGGCATGGCTGCAGATCGACACCTCGGCGATCCCGGCGGACAAGTTCACGCGCGTCAGCATGCGCGGCCGGATGGGCTCGCGCGACGGCGACGTGCAGGTCGAGGGCACGAGCTTCGAGCTCGACGACCTCAAGGGGCGGGCCGGCATCACCGTCGCCTTCACCATCCCGCTGTCGGTCGAGCTGGCGCTCGACCTGGGCACCGTCGAACTCGAGTCGTTCATCCTGCCATCGGGGCAATCCGCCTCGAAGACCTCGCCCGCCGGCGCCGTCGTGCCCCTCCTCGCCCTGCTCGGCCCGTCGCTCGGCCTGAAACTCAAGGTCGCCCGGATCAACTACCGCGGCGAGGTGGTGTCCGGCGTCGATCTCGATGTCGCGCGGCAGGCCGGCACGCTCAGGCTGAACGACCTCAAGGTGGCGAGCCTGGCCGGCGCGCGGCTCGAGGTGCGCGGCGCGGTGGCCGACTACTGGACGCCGCTGCCGAACGCGAACGTCATCTTCAAGTTCGACGCCCCCGACATCGACCGTGTCCTGAAGCTGGCCGACGCGCCGCCGACGGGCTTCGGTGCCGTTTCCGCGAGCGGCGACGCGGGCGGCAACTGGGAGAACCTCGCCATCCGGCACGGCGCGGTGAGCGCCATCGGCTCGATCGTGCAGGCGAGCGGCACCCTGGCCCTGCTCGGCGTCGTCGAGGGCAGGATCACGTCGATGTCCTACCAGGGCAGCGTCGTGGTCGACGGACAGCCGATGGTCGTCGCGATCTCCGCCACCAACCTCGCCGACCGGCCCAACATCACGGCGAACGTCAAGGCGGACACGCTCGACTTCGACAAGTTCTTCCACGGCCGCGCAGCACCTCGGCCCACCGCGCGCGGCCGGACGGCCGCATCGAACGAGATCGACACGGCATCGTTCCGCAGCTTCGACGGCACTTTCACGCTGACGACGGGGGCGCTCGCTGCCGGGGGCGGGGCGCCGGCCCGGCTCGGCAACGCGGATGTCGCCGCCACGCTGAAGGACGGCAGGCTCACGATCACGCACCTCAAGGGTGGCCTCTATGGCGGCTCGATCAGCCTGGCGGGCGTCGTCGACGCCACGCAGCCCGCGCTCTCCATCGACCTGAAGGGCGACGCCAACGGCCTTCGCATCGGCCAGATGATGCGCGAGAGCTCCGGCACCAACGAAGTCGGCAGCCTGATCAAGATCACGCTCGACGGCATCCTGAACGCCAACGGCATCGCGTTGCGCGGGTCGGGCACGACCGCCGGGCAGCTCAAATCCTCGCTGGCGGGCGGCGCGCGGCTGAGCGGCCATGTCTATCCCCGGGCCGACCGCTTCCTGCAGATCATCGGCGCGGCCGCGACGGGCGTGACCGGCGGCGCCATCGACTTCACCCTGGGCAATATCGCCAGCCTGTTCGGCGAGAAGGGCGGCATCGGCATCGGCAACCTGCTGAACGCGATCTCGCTGGTGCTGAACCGCTTCGTGAACCACGACAATCCGATCTCCGGGGAGGTCGAGATCACCCAGGGCGTCCTGACCGGCAAGCACCTGCAACTCCAGGGAAGCGGCGCCACCGCCGGCATCTCCACGCGCACCTCGCTCGAGAACGCGACGACCGACACGACGATCGACTTCTTCCTCGCCGAGGAGCCGTCGCTGCCCTACCTGATCATGACGGCGCGCGGTCCACTGGCCGGGCCGTCCTTCTCCGCAACCCGCGGCGGCGCCTCGGATCCGCCGGGCATGACCAACATCCTGAAGCAGGTCGAGAAGGTGCCGTCGATGCTGCCCAGCATTCCCATGCCCAGTTTCCACATCCCCAATCCGTTCGGCCGCTGAATGGACGGGGCCTCTCTCAGCCCCGGTAATTGTCCCAACCGCCGCGCGACGGCGTGGCGTAGCGGCCATCCGCGCCGGGGACCGACTTGCAGCCCGAGAGGAGAAGGAGAGCCACGGCCATCAGAACAAACAAACGCATCGTTGCCTCCGCTCATCATCATAGGGCGCCGCGTCAGGGCCTCCTTGACCCAGCGCAAACCGCGGTGGGGCCGGGCGGGCTAAAGGGCGAGAATGGCTGATCTCATCAAGACCGCGCTCACTCTCGTCCTCGCCAATTTCCCGCTGAGCTGCCTGGTGCTGGGCGCCGCGGTCGCCCTGGCGGCGATAGCGCGCGCGCCGCGGCCGGTGCGGCGCGAGGTCGTGGTCGAGAAGCTGCTGGCCTGGCACGTCTTCTTCGCCATCGGCATCGCCTACCTCTACAACTTCGTCTGCCATGTCTTCTTCGGCCGGTTCACGGCGGCCTACATCGGCTGGGCCGACAGTCCCTTCCAGTTCGAGGTCGGCACCGCGAGCCTGGGCTTCGCGCTGGTAGGCTTCCTCGCCGCCTTCCGGAGCTTCGACCTCCGGCTGGCGGCAGTGCTGGGCAGTGCCGTGTTCCTGCTGGGCGCCGCGGCAGGCCATGTCTATCAGATGGTGACGGCGCACAATTTTGCCCCGGGCAACGCCGGCTCGATCTTCTACACCGACATCGCCGTGCCGCTGGTCGGGTTCGGGCTGCTCTGGCTGCAACACCGCTGGGGCCGGCCGCAGACCTGAAACGAATGGCCCTTGATGCAGGTCAAGAGCCCGGCGTCGCCATCATGATCAACTTCAGCCATCCGAAGGAAATCGGGGGTGCCGACTTCACCACAGGTGGTCGCGATGTTGATCGAAAGCATGACCCGCCAAGCGAGCATCGAGCTGCTGAAACGCGCGCGTGTGGCCCGGTTGGGCTACATCCACGACGGCCAGCCCTACATCGTGCCGATGTTGTTCGCCTACGACGTCGACTATCTCTACAGATTTTCCACTGAGGGCCAGAAGATCGACTGGATGCGCGCCAACCCGCGGGTCTGCGGCGAAGTCGACGATCTGGTCACGACGGAGCAATGGGAGACCGTCATCGTTCTCGGGCGATATGAGGAACTTCCGCATACGGAAGAATACGAAGCGGCGCGTGCCCACGCCCACGCCCTGATCCAGAAGCGCCCGGCCTGGTGGGAGCCCGGCTACGTGAAGACCATCGTGGAAGGCAAGGAGCGTCCGCTGACCATCCTGTATTTTCGCATCCGCATCGCCGAGATCAGCGGTCGCCGGGGAACCCCGGACTGAATTCCCGGTCCGCCGGTTGCCGCGTGGAACAAGCCCGATCGGCCCGGCCGAGCGGTTGCCAGTCCAAACCGATGTCGAGCACTGACGCGCTGTGCGTCAGCCAGCCCGCCGAAATGAGATCGACGCCGCTTGCGGCGATGGCGCCCGCGGTGGCGGGCGTGATGCGGCCCGACGCTTCGGCAATGGCGCGGCCGGCGATACGGCGCACCGCCTCGGCCAGCATCTCGGGGCCCATGTTGTCGAGCAGCACGGCATCGACGCGCTCGGAAAGCGCCTCGTCGAGCTGATCGAGCGAATCGACCTCGACCTCGATCTTGACGAGATGGCCGACGCCCGCGCGCGCGGCACGGATCGAAGCCGCCACGCCGCCGGCCGCGGCGACGTGGTTGTCCTTGATCAGCACGGCATCGTCGAGGCCAAAGCGGTGATTGACGCCGCCGCCCGCGCGCACTGCGTATTTCTGCAGGGACCGCAGGCCGGGCATGGTCTTGCGTGTACAGCAGATGCGCGCCTTGTGGCCCTGCACCGCGGCCACCAGCGTGGCCGTCGCGGTGGCAACGCCGCTGAGATGACCCAGGAAGTTGAGCGCCACGCGCTCGGCCGTCAGCATGCCGCGCGTCGGGCCGGCGATGACGGCGATGCGGTCGCCCGGCGCCACGCGCGTGCCGTCGGGCCGTTCGACCGCGATCTCGATGGCGGGATCGACCAGGCGGAAGGCGAGCGATGCCGCGTCGAGGCCGGCCACGACGCCTGTTTGGCGCGCGACCAGCGCCGTCTCGGCACGGGCACCTGACGGCACGATGGCATCAGTGGTGAGATCGCCGGCGCGGCCGAGGTCTTCCAGCAGGGCGGCGCGGACCGGCGCCTCGATCATGAGGAGGGGCAGCGAGGAAAGCGTCATGGCTCAGACTCCCGAAGCAAGGGATTGCGGCGAAGCGGGCGCGGATGAAGGGACGAGGGGAACGGCGCGACAAACGATCCGTGTCCCGGTGTCATGGACGCGCTGCACCAGGCGCCGCGTCCAGGCAGGCGACGCATGCGGGAAGTCGCGGCGCCAATGGCCGCCGCGGCTCTCCTCGCGGGCGAGCGCGCCCGTGGCGATCAGGAGTGCAACCAGGGCGGGATCGGCCGAGGGTCCACCCCGGAACGCCAGCGGCTCCAGCCTCGCGATCGCGGCCTCGAGGCCCTGGCGCTCGCGCACCATGCCCAGCGTCTCGCCGACGAGAGCGCGCAATCCGCCGGCATCGGGCGCGGCCGGCAGAGCGACCGGACGCGGCGCGGGCAGCGCGGCTGCCTCGGTGCCCGCGACGCTGCCGGCGACGAAGCCCGCCGTGACCACCGCCTCCAGGAGCGAATTGCTGGCCAGGCGATTGGCGCCGTGCAGGCCGGTCGCCGCCGCCTCGCCGCAGGCCCACAGGCCCTCGACCGTGCTGCGACCCTCGGCGTCCACGGCGATGCCGCCCATGTGGTAGTGCGCCGCCGGCCGCACCGGGATCGGCTGACGCGCGGGATCGATGCCGGCGGCACGGCAGCGCGCGGCGATGCCGGGAAAGCGCCGGGCGAAGTCGGCGCCGAGCGCCGGTCGGGCATCCAGGAAGACGCGATGTCCGCCTGCGATATGGGCGGCGACGGCGCGGGAGACGATGTCGCGCGGCTCGAGTTCGGCGCGCCCCCGCCCTTTCATGAACCGCTCGCCTGCTTCATCGACCAGCACCGCCCCCGCGCCGCGCACCGCTTCGCTCACCAGCGGCATGGGATCGAGCCCTGTATCGAGCGCGGTCGGATGGAACTGCACGAACTCCATGTCGACGAGCGCGGCGCCGGCACGGGCGGCGAGTGCGATGCCCTGGCCGATAGCTGCAAGCGGATTGGTGGTGTGGGCGTAAAGCCCGCCCAACCCACCGGCGGCGAGGATGACCCGGCGGCTCGGCAACAGGCAGGCGCTCCAGGGCCCCGCCGCCAGGATGCCTGTAATGCCGCGGTCGTCGACCAGCAGGCGGCGCGCCTCCAGCCCCTCGATGACCGTGATCGAGGGCGTGGCGCGCACTGCGGCAACCAGAGCCCGCATGATCGCCGCCCCCGTGCCGTCACCCGCGACATGGACGATGCGACGGCGGCCGTGCGCCGCTTCGAGGCCGAGCGTCAGCCTGCCGCCGGCGTCGCGGTCGAAGGCGACGCCCAGGCGCTCAAGCTCGACGATGGCGGCCGGCGCCGCTGTCGCGATGCGACTAGCCACCACGGCATCGCTGAGGCCATCGCCCGCGGCTAACGTATCGGCGGCATGCAGCGCGGGCCGATCGTCCTCGCCCACGGCGGCAGCGATGCCGCCCTGTGCCCAGGTCGAGGCGGCGCCCTCGCTGAGCGGCGTCCGGGCGAGCAGGAGCACGGGCTGCGGGGCTAGCCGCAACGCCGTCATCAGCCCGGCGATACCGCCGCCGATTATAACGGGCGTACCCGCCAGGTCGGACCGGATGGTTTCCATCGCGCCCTCCCCTAGCGGACGGCCAGCATGCGCTCGACCGCGCGGCGGGCGGGTGCGGCAACGGCGAGATCGATCGTCACCTCGTGCCGCATGGTCTCGAGCGCGCGGCGGATTTTGGGCAAGGTGATGCGCTTCATGTGCGGACAGAGGTTGCAGGGCCGCACGAACTCGATCTCGGGGTGCAATGCGGCGATATTGTCGCTCATGGAACATTCCGTCATCAGCACGACGCGGCCCGGCCGTTCACGCTCGACATAGTCGGCCATCGCCGCGGTGGAGCCCGCGAAGTCGGCCTCGGCCACGACTTCGGGCGGGCATTCGGGATGGGCCAGCACCACCACGCCGGGATGGCCGGCGCGCACCTGGCGGACGTCCGACGCGGAGAAGCGCTCGTGGACCTCGCAATGGCCGGCCCAGGTGATGACCTCGACGTCGGTTTCGCGGGCGATGTTCTGCGCCAAGTATTCGTCGGGCAGCATGATGACCTTGGGCACCCTCAGGCTCTCGACGACTTTCTTCGCATTGCCCGAGGTGCAGCAGATGTCGCTCTCGGCCTTCACCGCTGCCGAGGTGTTGACGTAGGTGACGATGGGCACGCCGGGCCAGCGCTGGCGGAGCAGCCGCACGTCCTCGGCCGTGATCGATTCGGCCAGCGAGCAGCCGGCCCTGAGGTCGGGGATCAGCACGGTGCGCGAAGGATTCAGAAGCTTCGCCGTCTCGGCCATGAAATGCACGCCGGCCAGCACGATGACATCGGCATCGGTCTTCATCGCCTCGCGCGCAAGCGCCAGGCTGTCGCCCACGATGTCGGCCACGCCATGGAAGATCTCGGGCGTCTGGTAGTTGTGGGCCAGGATGACGGCATTCTTCTCGCGCTTCAGCGCCAGGATGGCGTCGACGTCGGGCGCGAACTCCGACCATTCGGCCGGGAGGATCACCGACTTCACCTTGTCGTAGAGCTGGGCGGCTTGGACAGAAGCGATCATGAGGCACCTATTATGCTCACCATGAGCATTTATGAACTTATGCTATTAACGAGCATAAAGCACGTCAAGCCCCGGTTTCGAGGAGCGGTCGGCGATCCGATGCGGTTGGTCAGGAGGTGCGGGACAGCGGCAGCTTGGTGCCGGCGACGGCGCGCTCGAGCAGGATCTCGCGGCGGAAGCGATAGAGCTTGGCCGGGCGGCCGCCGGTCTCGGCCGACACGGCGCCGGTCTCCTCGACCAGGCCCTGCTGGTCGATGAGGCGGCGGAAGTTCTGCTTGTGCAGCGGCCGGCCGGCCAAGGCCTCGACGGCGAGCTGGAGCTGACCCAGGGTGAAGTCCGGCGGCATCAACTCGAAGACGACCGGCCGGTACTTGATCTTGGCCCTGAGCCGCGCGATGCCGGTCGCCAGGATGCGGCGATGATCGTAGTGCATCGGTGCACCAATGACGGCAGGGGCCAAGGGATCGGCGACGGGCCGGCGTCCGCCGGCTTCGGGCACGAGGCCAGCCTCATAGAGCAGCTCGTAGCGCTGCAGCACCAGGTCCTCGTTCCAGCTCGCCTCGGCGAAATTGATTTCGACGCGCTGACGTCGGCTGCGGCGGACGGCCGGATTGGTGGCCGCGTCGATCCATCGGCGCAGCCGCGGCATCACCTGTCGCGCGAGCGATGCCGGCGTGCCGCCGCGCCAGTCCTCCCACGGGAAGTAGCGGTACCAGCTCTGCCAGCCCGGCTCGCGCCCGCCCGCGCCCTCTCGGGTAAGTTCGCGGGTGAGGCCGAGATAGGAGATGGAAACGATGCGCCGTCCGGAAGTGGCTGCGGCGCGCGAGCGGTCGGCAAAGGTGTAGAGCTGCTCGACATAGCCCAGCGGATGATGGGTATGGCGCTCGACCCAGGCGCGCAAGCCGGTCTGCAGCGTCGGGTGATCGCCCTCGAACGGGCCGGAGGGCAGCAGCGCGCCCTCCTCGAGGGTCAGCACCTGCGGCTCCTCGTCGATCAACGCGACCAGCACCGCGTTCAGTTCGATGGCAATGGGACGGGGTCGGTTGGCGGCAGGTGGCATGTCGGGCGCCAGTATGCCCGTTCTTTGCGGCGCGCGCCCGGTGCTACTGGCGGCAGCGCCGCCGCACCGCGGCGATGGCCTTGCCGGCGTCGCCGGCCTTGAGCTCGACCGTTGCGGCGCCGTCGAAGTCGCTGCCACCCGCCTTCTCGGTCAGCAAGTCGAAACGCAGCATCAGGCGCGCGCCGCGCTCGAAGCGTTCCGCCAGCCCCGGCGACAGCGCAGGCAGCATGCCGTCCGTGCGGTCGGCGATGGTGGCGAAGTCGCCGGCGAAATAAAGCTTTGCCGGATAGGCGACGCCGTCGATCTCGAGCCGCACCTGCGGATCGTCCTTGAGCTGCTCACGCCGCGCCCCGACCGGCAGCAACGGCCGGTCGCCATCGACATAGAGCTGGAGCTGCAGGATGCGCTCTCCCGACACCACCTCGCAGGCCAGCACCAGCGCGCTCACGTTGACCGTGGTCGATGTCGGGGCCGACACGGCATAGAGGGTCTGGCCCTCGCCGTCGCGCAGCGTCCAGCCGGCGCTGGCGGCCGGCGGATCGGCGGCGCCCGCGATCAGCACCGCCCACAGCACAAAGGCGTCGGCCGCGACGAACAGCGCGACCGCCGCGATCAGCACGAAATGCCAGGCCCGCCAAGGCCGCGTCGCGAGTCTTTCCGTCAGGTTGGACGGCGTTTCCATGGTGCTTCATCGGTCGGCGCAACGCCGGCCGCCATGATCTGCGTCAACCCGTTCGCTCAGTCGAGGCCGTTGCCGCCGTAGAGCCATTCCAGCGTGTCGAGCCACTGGTCCTGGCTCTTGGCATTCATCAGGACATTGCGCAGCGCCGCGTGCGGACCATCCGGGTGATAGACGTGATCACCCATGGCGCGCGACATGAGCTGCACACGCGCGGTGCGCAGCACGCGGCGGGTCTTGTAGGTCGTGAGGCCTCGCTCGAGCGCATCGTAGCGGGAAAGCGAGTCGGCCAGACAGACCGCGTCTTCCATGGCCATGCAAGCGCCCTGCGCCATGTACTGCAGCATCGGATGGGCGGCATCGCCCAACAGCGCCACCCGGCCGTCGACCCAGGCATCGATGGGATCGCGGTCGCACAGCACCCACATGTGCCAGTCCTTGCCGTGGCGGATGATGTTCTGG
>JAUXST010000241.1 GCA_030679805.1 Reyranella sp.
ACTCTCTATTATTGTTGTCTTTGCCGACAACTTTTCCGGAACCATCAGGCTGCAACGCCTTCAAATCGACGGTGAATGAATGGTTCGGTATTGCACTCTTGCTCTTAAAAGTGAGCGTGTTCCCCTTTATGTCGACCTGCCCGTAGGCAGGGCTGGTCCATTCCGGCAAGGGGATCGAACCGCCGCCGCATGACGTCGACACGCCATTCTCCAGTGCGCCAACAGCAGCCCACGTCGCGTCTGTCGAGCTGGAGCTGGCCGCGATGGAGATGTGAGAAGCACCCGCGAGCCCGATTAATGCCGCGAGAAACAGTCCTAGCCTCATGATCGCCCCCCCCCGATTGCAGTTCTGAGGGTTCTCTTTCTTCAAACGCGCGTCAAGGAATCTGGCCGATTTTCAAACTGACCCACTACCCGGGGCTGGCCCCCGGTTGATTCAGGTGGCAGGATGAAGTAGGATTCTGGGGACGGAATAATATTGTCTTGCGCAGGAGTCCCCTGGAACACTCCCGAAAAAGAGCCCGATCCGGATTTTTTGAATGTCGCGTTTCATGCGGCATCGACGGGCCGGCGACATCGGCGAATTATCCAGTTGATCCAATGACTTGATGGGTCCGGCTGGGACCCGAAAGAGCGGCACAGCGGTTTTTTACTTTGTCGTGTTCTGTACGACTCCGAACAGCATGTAGTTCACGTCGAGGTCGGTCTTGCTGAGGCTCCAGGCGCGGCTGAGGGGGCTGTAGACCACGCCCACGATTTCCTTCGTGGTGATGCCGCCGGCCTCGAGGCCGCGCACGACCTCGGACGGTTTCAGGAACTTCTTCCAGTCGTGGGTGCCGCGCGGCAGCCAGCCCAGGAGGTATTCGGCGCCGGCGATGGCCAGCGCCCAGGCCTTGGCGGTGCGGTTGAGGGTCGACAGGAACAGGAGGCCGCCGGGTTTCACCAGCCGGCTGATGGAGGCCAGGAACAGATCGACGTCGGCCACGTGCTCGACGATCTCGAGCGCCAGCACGATGTCGAACTGCCCGCCACCCGTGGCCAGGGCCTCGGCGGTATCCTGGCGATAGTCGATGGCGAGGCCTTGCTTCTCGGCATGCAGGGCTGCGACGGCGACGTTGCGGGCGCCGGCATCGATGCCGGTGACGGTGGCGCCGAGCCTGGTCATCGGTTCGCTGAGCAGGCCGCCGCCGCAGCCGATGTCGAGGACCGAAAGTCCCTGCAAAGGCTGGCCCGACAGCGCCTCGCGGCCCCAGTGGGCGGCGGCGCGGTCGCGGACGTAGCCGATGCGGACCGGGCCCAGGCGATGCAGCGGCGCGAACTTGCCGGTGGGGTCCCACCACTCGTCGGCGATGCGCGAAAAGCGCTCGATCTCGGCCGGATCGACCGTGGAGTTGTGCCGGTTAGGCGTGGTCTGGCTCATGGCTACCCTTGACCCATATGGCGCCGTCGGTGTCTATACCCCGCTTTCCGGGCAGTGGCTTGCCTCCAGAATGGATTCATGGCGCGCATCGTTCTCAAATTTGGCGGCACCTCCGTTGGCGACATCGAGCGGATCAAGAATGCCGCGCGCAAGGTCAAGGGCGAGGTCGCGCGTGGCAATCAGGTCGCGGTCGTGGTCTCGGCCATGTCCGGCGCCACCAACCAGCTCGTGAAGTGGGTCAACGAGATCGCCCCGCTGCCGGATCCGCGCGAGTACGACGTCGTCGTGGCGACCGGCGAGCAGGTGACGATCGGCCTGCTGGCGCTCGCGCTGCAGCAGGAGGGAGTGAAGTCGCGCTCCTGGGGTTCCTGGCAGATCCCGATCCGGACCGACGACGCCTACAGCAAGGCGCGCATCGTCGACATCGACACCGCCGCGATGATCGAGAGCCTGGCGGCGGGCGAGGTGCCGATCGTGCCGGGCTTCCAGGGCGTCTCGCCCGAGGGCCGCGTGACGACGCTGGGCCGCGGCGGCTCCGACACCTCGGCGGTGGCTTTGGCTGCCGCGCTGAAAGCCGAGCGCTGCGACATCTACACCGACGTCGACGGCGTCTACACGACCGATCCGCGGATCGTCGAGAAGGCGCAGAAGATCGATCGCGTGACCTACGAGGAGATGCTCGAAATGGCGTCGCAGGGCTCGAAGGTGCTGCAGACGCGCTCGGTCGAGCTGGCGATGAATCATCATGTACGTGTGCAGGTGCTGTCGTCGTTCGACGCCGCACTTGGCAGCGACCTGCCCGGCACTCTGGTTGTGGACGAGGACGAAATCATGGCCCAGGGACTCGAGAAATCCGTCGTGAGCGGCATCGCCTTCTCCAAGGACGAGGCCAAGGTCACCGTGACCCACGTGCCCGACCGGCCGGGCGTGGCGGCGGCGATCTTCGGGCCGCTGGCCGCCGCCAACATCAACGTCGACATGATCGTGCAGAACGTTTCGCTCGACGGCAGCTCGACCGACATCACCTTCACCGTGCCTCGGGCCGACCTTGCCCGCGCGGTGCAGCGCCTGGAGGAAGCCAAGGCCGACCTCAAGTTCGCGGAGGTCAAGTCGGACATCAACGTCGCCAAGGTGTCGGTGATCGGCGTCGGCATGCGCAGCCATGCGGGCGTCGCGCTCAAGATGTTCGAGACGCTCGCCGCCAAGAGCATAAACATCCAGGTGATCTCGACGTCGGAGATCAAGATCAGCGTGCTGGTGGCGGCCGAATACACCGAGCTCGCGGTCCGCGCATTACATACGGCTTACGATCTCGACGCCGCCTGAACGCATAAGTTTCTCTCTTGCATATGCGAATTAGCCGGTAGGCAGTTCGGCGCGGGTCTTGCTATAAGCAGGCCATGCGCGCGGAAGTCACCTGCGAGGCCCGCCTCAACGCCCGCCCCGTCAACACCCGCCCCCTCAACGCGCGGGCGTTGGCGGCGTGGCGAGCTTGCGCCTGCGCCATCGACCGTAGCTTCGTCGTCATCCGACTCAAGTATCCCGCGGTCTGACCATGGAGAGATCAACTCCACCGGCCGGACCGCGAATGCTCCTCAAGCGGCTCCGGGACACGATGGCGCGTGCCGGTTCCGTCGAGGACACGCTGGGCGAGGTCGTGCGCCTGGTCGCCAACGAAATGGTGGCCGAGGTCTGCTCGATCTACCTGCTGCGCGCTGGCGAGGTGCTGGAACTGTTCGCCACCCAGGGCCTCAACCCCTCGGCGGTGCATCGCACCCGCCTCAGGGTCGGCGAGGGGCTCGTCGGCGACATCGCCGCCCACGGCCGGCCGCTGGCGCTGGACGACGCGCAGGCCCATCCGCAGTTCGCCTACCGCCCCGAAACGGGTGAGGAAATCTATCACTCGCTGGCCGGCGTACCGATCGTGCGCGCGGGCCGCGTGCTCGGCGTCCTGGTGGTGCAGAACCGCACGCGCCGCCAGTACGACGAGGAGGAAATCGAGACCCTGCAGACCATCGCGATGGTGCTGGCCGAGCTGATCGCGGCCGGCCACATCGTCAGTCCCAACGAGATGCAGCAGGTCGACGGTCTCGGCCTGCTGCCGCTGCGCATCGATGGCGTGCAGCTGACGCCCGGCGTCGCGATCGGCCACGCCGTGCTGCACGAGCCGCGCATCGTGATCTCGCGGGTGGTCGCCGAGGACATAGCCCTGGAGCAGCAGCGCTTCGAGGAGGCGTTGCACGGCGTACGGGCCGACGTCGACCGCATGCTCGAGGCGCACGACATGCAGTCGGGCGAGCAGCGCGAGATCCTCGAGACCTTCCGCATGTTCGTCGACGATCGCGGCTGGATGGAGCGCGTGCGCGAGGCGGTGAGTTCGGGCCTCACCGCCGAGGCAGGCGTGCAGCGCGCGTTCGATGAAGTGCGCATCAGGCTCGGCCAGTCGACCGATCCCTATATCCGCGAGCGGCTGAGCGACCTCCAGGACCTCTGCAACCGGCTGCTGCTGCGGTTGACCGGCCGTGTCGCCGCCGATCCGGCCTCGATGCCCGACGACATGATCGTCGTTGCGCGCGACATGGGGCCGGCGGAACTGCTCGACTACGACCGCACGCGCCTGCGCGGCGTGGTGCTGGAGGAAGGCTCGGCGCTGAGCCACGTGGCGATCGTGGCGCGCGCGCTGGATATCCCCGTGGTCGGTCGCGCGCCCGACGTGCTGTCGCGGGTCGAGGCCGGAGATCCGATCGTCGTCGACGGCGACAATGCCCAGGTGCTGGTGCGGCCGGCCGAGGACGTGTTGCAGACGGTCCATGCCGCGATCGACGCGCGAGTCGAGAGGCGGCGCAAGTATGCGATGCTGCGCGACCTGCCGTCGGCGACGCGCGACCAGGCCCGGATCTCGCTGCACATGAATGCCGGCCTGCTGATCGACATGCAGCATCTCGACGACACCGGCGCCGACGGCATCGGTCTCTACCGGACCGAGATTCCGTTCATGGTGCGTTCGGAGTTTCCCGACGTCGACGCGCAGGCTTGGCTCTATGGCCGTGTGCTCGATCTCGCCGACGGCCGGCCGGTGACCTTTCGCACCCTCGATGTCGGCGGTGACAAGGTTCTTCCTTACGTCGGCGCCTTCGGCGACGACAATCCCGCGATGGGATGGCGGGCCATCCGGATCGGCCTCGACCGGCCGGCCATGCTGCGCCGGCAGCTTCGGGCTCTGATTCAGGCTGCCAACGGCCGGCCGCTGTCGGTCATGTTCCCGATGATCGCCGAGGTGGCCGAACTCCTGAGCGCCCGGCGGCTGCTCGATCTCGAACTCGACCGCGCCCGTCGGCGCGGGCAGGCCCTTCCGGAGCAACTGCGCGTCGGCGTCATGTTCGAAGTGCCGGCGCTCGCCTGGCAGCTCGATAGCCTGTTGCCGCATGTCGATTTTCTTTCAGTGGGAACGAACGATCTCTTGCAGTTCCTCTACGCCGCCGATCGCGGCAACAGCCGCTTGGCCGGCCGCTACGACAGCTTGTCGCCCGCGCTTCTGCGACTGCTACATTTTGTGGTCGAGAAGGTGCGGCCGGCCGGTGTCGATCTCGCAGTCTGCGGCGAGATGGCAGGGCGCCCCGTCGAGGCGCTGGCGCTTCTCGCCGTCGGCGTGCGTTCGCTGTCGATGTCGCCGGGCTCCATCGGGCCGGTGAAGGCGATGATCCGCTCGCTTGATCTCGGCGAGGCAACTGGTTTCATGGCCGCTGCGCTTACACAACCGGACCGGCCGATGCGCGAGACGCTGCGTCTCTTCGCTGCGGATCACGCGATTGAAATTTAGCGATGAGAATTTAGCGACGAGAAGTCGAATCGCTTTTGCTCTGCCATATCGCCTCTGCTAAGAGTCGGCCTAAGGGGAAAGCAGGGTTTACATGCCGGATCAGGTCGATTGGCGAGCGGTCGAACGCGAGGCCACACCAGGTCGCGCTGTTGGTCGTTTGCTGCGCGATCAGCGCGAGGCGTTAAGCCTCGATTTGTCCGATGTCGAAAAGAGTTTGCGAATCCGGCGCAGTCACCTCGAAGCGATCGAGGACGGCCGCTTCGATAAACTTCCTGGTGCTGCTTACATCCCGGCGTTCCTGCGCGCTTACTCCACGCACGTCGGCCTCGATCCCGAGAAGGTGTTGACCGCTTATCACCTGTCCGGTCCGGTTCCCATCAAGCGTCCGGTGTCGTTGCCCGCCGACTTCCCGATCGTGATCAGGCGCGCGCCGATCGGCTTGGCTGTGCTGACCGTGCTGCTGGTTGTTGGCGCGGGCTATGCCGTCTGGAGTTACTTGCCGCGCGAGCAGACGGTGGTCGCCGAGAAGGTGCCGCCCGTGCCGGATCGCCTGCTCGCGGCGCCGCAGGCGGCGACTGACGCGGCACCGACCAACGCCGCGACTGGCGCGCCATCGACCATGGATACTCGGACCACGCCTGGCGGCCTGCCGGCCGAAGTGTGGCCAGCGCCGCGAAAGGACGCGGTCGCTCAGCCCGCGCCGCTGGCGCCGCCCATCGTTGTCGCCGTGCCCGCACCGCCGCCACCGGTCGTGATGACTGTTCCTGCCCCCGGTCAGGCTCAGGCCGCGCAGCCGCCCGCCCAGGCCGAGCAGTCGCGACGCACTGCCGCCCCTGCGGCTGCCGCATCTGCCACCGAAGAAGCCGTCGCGCGCGCCCCCGCCCCGGAGACCACTGCCGGCCAGCCCATACCCAGCGTGCCGATGAAGGTCGATACGCCGGTCAGCGTGCGGACCAACAGCTGGGTCGAATTGCGGGCGCCCAATGGCGATGTCCTGGCCCAGACCTATGTCCGGGCCGGCGAAAGCTACGTCGTGCCGGCCGGAATCGCCTACCGAGTCATCGACGCGCGCTGAGCCGGACGGCCGGCCCCGGCGGCTGGATAAGCCGCCCGCCCGCAGCTACATTGCCGGGCATGAGCATCAGACCCTACCGCGACATCGTGCGCCGCAAATCGCGGCGGATCATGGTTGGGTCCGTGCCGGTCGGCGGCGATTCGCCGATCACGGTCCAGACCATGACCAACACGCTGACGGCAGACGCCGAGGCGACGATCGCGCAAATCCGCCGTTCCGAGGAGGCCGGCGTCGATATCGTGCGCGTTTCCTGTCCGGATGAAGCCTCGACGGCGGCCCTGTCCACGATCGTGCGCGCGTCCAAGGTGCCGATCGTGGCCGATATCCATTTCCACTATAAGCGCGCCATCGAGGCGGCCGAGGCGGGCGCTGCCTGTTTGCGCATCAATCCCGGCAACATCGGCAGCGCTGAGCGGGTGCGGGAGGTCGTGAAGGCGGCCAAGGACCACGGCTGCTCGATGCGCATCGGCGTCAACGCGGGGTCGCTCGAAAAGGACCTGCTGGAGAAATACGGCGAACCCTGTCCCGAGGCGATGGTCGAGAGCGCGCTCGATCATGCGCGGATCCTGCAGGATCACGACTTCCACGAGTTCAAGATCAGCGTGAAGGCGTCCGACGTCTTCCTCGCGGTCGCGGCCTACCAGCAACTGGCCGATGCCTGCGACTATCCGCTGCATATCGGCGTCACCGAGGCGGGTGGCTTGCGCACCGGTACGGTGAAGTCCTCGATCGGCCTCGGCGCCCTGCTGTGGGCAGGCATCGGCGACACCGTTCGCGTGTCGTTGTCGGCCGAGCCCGAGGAGGAAGTCCGCGTCGGCTTCGAGATGCTGAAGGCGCTCAGCCTGCGCCACCGCGGCGTCAACATCATTTCCTGCCCGTCGTGTGCGCGCCAGCAGTACGACGTGATCCGCACCGTCGAGGCGCTGGAGAAGCGCGTCGGCCACATCACCACGCCGATGACGGTATCGGTGATCGGCTGCGTCGTGAACGGCCCCGGCGAGGCCCGCGAGACCGACATCGGCTTCACCGGCGGCGGTGCCAACAACCATCAAGTCTATATCGCCGGCGTCCCGCATCATCGGCTAAAGGACGGCAACGTCGTCGACCATCTGGTGGCGCTGATCGAGAGGAAGGCGGCGGAGATCGAAGCCGCCAAGGCCGCCGAAGCCGACCGACATCGCGCTGCGGCCGAGTAGCAATCTTCGACCTCTTCCCGTCGACATTTTTCCAAGGCGATTTACCGTGAGCAAGCTTCAGCCCGTGCGTGGCACGCACGATCTTCTCCCCGACGAGTACCGGCGTTTCGCCCATGTGGTCGGTGCGGCGCGCGACGTGGCGCGCCTCTACGGCTACCGCGAGATGGCGACGCCGATCTTTGAATTCACCGAGCTTTTCGCTCGCGGCATCGGTGAAACCACCGACGTGGTTTCGAAGGAGATGTACACCTTCAAGGATCGGGGCGACGAATCCCTGACCCTGCGGCCGGAATACACTGCTGGTATCTGCCGCGCCTACATCTCCAATGGCGAACTCACGCAGCAGCTGCCGCTGAAGGTCTTCGCTGCCGGCCCGATGTTCCGCTACGAGCGGCCGCAGAAGGGTCGCCAGCGCCAGTTCCATCAGATCGACATCGAGGTGCTGGGCGCGCCCGAGCCGGGCGCCGACATCGAGGTGATCTCGGTCGCGGCCGACATCCTCGACCGCCTGGGCATCCTCGAGCGCTGCGTACTCAAGATCAATTCGCTGGGCGACCCGGAGTGCCGCGCCGTCTACCGCAAGGTGCTGGTCGACTACTACTCGGGCCATCTCGACAAGCTCTCCGAGGACTCCAAGAGCCGCCTGCAGCGCAATCCGCTGCGCATTCTCGACAGCAAGGACGAGGGCGACAAGGCGATCAACGCCGGGGCGCCGTCGTTCGCCGACCACCTCAACCAGGCCAGCCGCGATTTCTTCGCCGCGGTGAGGGACGGCCTCACGGCCGCCGGCATCGCCTTCGAGGTCGATCCCACGCTGGTGCGCGGGCTCGACTACTACACCCATACCGCCTTCGAGTTCGTGACCACCCACATCGGGGCGCAGGGCACGGTGTTGGGCGGCGGTCGCTACGACGGGCTGATCGCCGAGCTGGGCGGGCCGCCGACGGCCGGCATCGGCTGGGCCGGCGGCATCGAGCGGCTGATGATGCTGTGCAACGAACCGGCGGCCGAGCCACGTCCGGTCGTGATCGCGCCGCTGGGTGCCGCCGCCGAGGCCAAGGCGCTGGGCATCGCCCGCGCGCTGCGTCGCCAGGGGATCACCGTCGAGCAGGACTATCGCGGCAATGTGAAGCGTCGCCTGCAGCGGGCCAACAAGCTCAAGGCCCGCGCCGCGATCATCATCGGCGACGACGAACTGGCCAGGGGCGTTGCGCAGCTCAA
>JAUXST010000611.1 GCA_030679805.1 Reyranella sp.
CGCCTTCATTACCCGCCGCGTCCGCAAGGGCACCGTGGTCAACGCCGATGAAGCGTCGTCATGGAATGAGCTTCACGCTCGGTTTGAGATGAAGCGTATCAACCACGAGCAAGCCTATTCTTACGATGGCGCTTGCACGAATTGGGCTGAAGAATTCTTTAGCCGTCTCCGTCGTGCCGAGGTCGGCCACCACCACCACATCGCTGGCAACTACCTCCTGCGGTATGCCCAAGAGGCGACGTGGCGCGAAGATAACCGACGCGTCGACAACGGCTCACAGGTTCGCCGCGTCGTTGGCTTCGCCTTGAAGCGGGGCAAGTCGGTAGACTTCAGCGGCTATTGGCAGCGTCATCGGGAAGTAGCGGCAGCACCGCATTGAAATCGGCATTCGCCAGCGACCACTTCGCATCATGCGTGATGCCGTGTTTCTCGACCATTCCCGCCTCCTGCTTCTCGCGCATGTACCGCAGGATGCGCTCGGTAATCGTCACCTTGGCGCGGGCATCGGTCGGGATGCCGTGCGCCTTGACCGCCGCGCCATAGATCGCGCCTGCTGTGATTGGCGCGGACGCCCGCCGCAACTGATCCAGACAGAACCGAGCCAGCTCGTCACCGCTGAAATAGCGGCTCGCCCGATACATTCGCTTGGCCGGTATGGTCTCCGGGTCAATCTCGGACGAAAACAGCCGCAGCGTGGCGTCTACATGGGTTAGCGCGGCCTTCCAGTGGCGGGCCTTCTTCTCATGGTCCGCGATGATGCCGGCGATCTGGGCTCGCTTGCGCTTCAGGCCGGCTAGGGTGTGGACTTCGGGCATGGCCCCAATTTAGGGAGGGGTCGGCCGGGGCGCTTGTGGCGTCTGCGCCCTAATACCGCGTCTGACCCGGATTCCCTCTTGCGGGGTACGCCGTGTATGGATGGGATCCTATAAATACACAGTGCAGTCATAAAAGGGCAAAGGAGGTCACGAGCCATGAAGAATCTCTTCCAGGCGTCCCGTGTCCTTCTGCTCGACATGGCGTCGACGCTCCTCTTCCTCGCCGTGTATCTGCTGACCGGCAGCATCTTGCTGGCGGTGGCGCTCGGCATGGCACTCGGAGTGGGCCAGATCGCCTGGGAGCTTGTTCGGAGGCGACCCGTCGAGGCCCTGCAATGGCTCAGCCTGCTGATCATCCTGGTGTCGGGCTCGGCGACGTTCTTCACCAACGATCCGGTATTCGTGATGCTGAAGCCGACCGTGATCTACGTCGTCGTGGGCATCGTAATGCTGAAGCGCGGCTGGATGAACCGCTACCTGCCGCCGATCGCGCAGGCCACCGTACCGGACCTCGGCATTACCTTTGGCTATGTCTGGGCAGGGCTGATGTTCTTCTCGGCCGCCCTCAACATCGCGCTCGCCCTCACGCTCGATGCCGCCACCTGGGCGGCCGTCAAGTCTGCCTGGGCGATCGGGAGCAAGCTCGCGTTGTTCGGAATACAGTACGCCGTGATGAAGTCGACCGGCATCCGTCGCGCACGGGCGATGATGGCGGCTACTTGAACTGGACGCCCCAAGCGAGGGACATAAGTCCCGCAGCCCAGGCGATGCCTACTTGAATTGGACGCCCACGATCTCGTAGGACTTTGCGCCGCGCGGGGTCTGGACCTCGACCGTGTCGCCGACGGTCTTGCCGATCAGCGCCCGGCCGATCGGCGACGTCACCGAGATACTGCCCTTGTTGAGATTGGCCTCGTAAGGCCCAACGATCTGGTATTTCACCTTCTCTTCAGTATCCTCGTCTGCCAAGCGGACGGTGGCGCCGAACTTGACGACCTTGCCGGTGAGCTTGCTGAAGTCGATGACCTCGGCGCGCGAGATGATGCTCTCGATCTCGGCGATCCGGCCTTCGATGAAGCTCTGGCGTTCGCGGGCCGAGGTATATTCGGCATTCTCCGAAAGATCGCCATGCTCGCGCGCAGCCGCGATCGCCTTGATGATCGACGGCCGCTCTACGCTCTTCAGGTGCTTCAGTTCGTCCTCAAGGCTCTTCAGCCCCTCGGCCGTCGTCGGAACTCTTTCCATTGTCGGATCGTCCTCAATGAATCGCGCGGCGTCAACGCCCAACGACCCCCTACCAAAGGACCCGTTGACCCCAGATCAGGCCGGGGCACCCAAGGTGGAAGGTCGGGCGCGGTGCCTAAAAGGTGGTTTTGAAGTAGGATTGCAAGGGCGCCACGTCCAGGGGCCCCGCGTGCAGCGCCGCGATGCCTTCAACCGAGGCCTTGGCTCCGGCGACTGTTGTATAATAGGCGATCTTGTTCATCAACGCCGTACGCCGCAGCGTGAAGCTGTCGGTGAGCGCACTCGCGCCGTCGACGGTGTTGAAGACGAGCTGGACCTTGCCGTCCTTCATCAGGTCAACGATGTGCGGCCGTCCTTCGAGCACCTTGTTGACCCGCTCGGCAGCGATGCCGTGCTTGCGCAGAAAGTCGGCTGTGCCGCCGGTCGCTACCACCGTGAAGCCGAGATCGATCAACCGCTTGACCGGCTTCACCATCGCGGCCTTGTCCTGGTCCTTGACCGAGACGAAGACCAGGCCTTCGAGCGGCACCTTGCTGCCAGCCCCGAGCTGTGACTTGGCGAAGGCGCGGCCGAAATTCGTATCGAGGCCCATGACCTCGCCCGTCGAGCGCATCTCGGGGCCGAGGATGATATCGACGCCGGGAAAGCGGGCGAACGGAAAGACCGCTTCCTTGACCGCGACGTGCTTGCCGCGCGCCTTCTTGATGGCCAGGGCCTTCAGTGACTCACCAGCCATCAGGCGGGCAGCGTACTTGGCGATGGGCTGGCCGGTCGCCTTGGCGACGAACGGCACGGTACGGCTGGCACGCGGGTTGACCTCGAGCACGTAGACCTCGCCGTCCTTGACCGCATACTGCACGTTCATCAGGCCCACGACCTTGAGCGCCTTGGCCATCGCCTCAGTCTGGCGCTCGATCTGGGTCAGGATCTACGACGGCAACTAATGCGGCGGCAGCGAGCACGCCGAGTCGCCGGAATGGATACCTGCTTCCTCGATATGCTCCATGATGCCGGCGACGAAGACGTTCTGGTCCTTGTCGGCAAGCGCATCGACATCGACCTCGATGGCATCGCGGAGATAGGAATCGATCAGCACCGGCGTGTCGCCCGAGACCTTCACGGCGTCGCGCGTGTAGCGTTCCAGGCCGGCCCGATCGTAGACGATCTGCATCGCGCGGCCGCCCAGGACGTACGACGGACGAATGACAACCGGATAGCCGATCCTCTCGGCGACAGCGATCGCCTGCTCCTGCGACGTCGCCGTGCCGTTATCGGATTGGCGGAGTTTCAATTCGTGGATCAGCCTCTGGAACCGATCGCGATCCTCGGCCAGGTCGATGGCGTCGGGCGACGTGCCGAGAATGGGAATGCCCGCGGCCTCCAGCGGCTTGGCGAGCTTGAGAGGCGTCTGGCCGCCGAACTGCACGATCAGGCCCAGCAGCTCGCCGTTCCGGCGCTCGACCTCGACCAGTTCGATGACGTCTTCAGCCGTCAGTGGCTCGAAGTAGAGGCGGTCGGCGGTGTCGTAGTCCGTCGAGACCGTCTCCGGATTACAGTTGACCATGATGGTCTCGTAGCCGGCTTCTCGCAGGGCATAGACGGCATGGACGCAGCAATAGTCGAACTCGATGCCCTGGCCGATCCGATTCGGCCCGCCGCCCAGGATGATCACCTTGCGGCGGTCGGTCGGCTGGGCCTCGCACTCCGCCGGATTGACGCCGTCGCCCTCGTAGCAGGAGTAGAGATAGGGCGTGTGCGACTCGAACTCGGCAGCGCAGGTATCGATCCGCTTGAACACCGGCCGCACGCCAAGGCTCCGGCGCAGGTCCGCCACCTCGGCCGCCTTCTGGCCGCTGAGTTCGGCGAGGCGATCGTCGGAGAAACCCTTTTTCTTCAGGTCGAGCAGACCCTTGGCGTCCTTCGGCAGGCCACTCGCTCGAACGACCGCTTCCACTTCCACCAGTTCGCGGATCTGACGCAGGAACCAGGGTTCGTATTTAGAGGCTTGGGCAACTTCCTCGACCGTCAGGCCGTGGCGGAAGGCCTGCGCGATCACCAGGATACGATCGGGCGTCGGCCGGGCCAGCGCGCCCACGATGGCGGCCTTATCCGGGGCGCCCTTGATCTCCATTTCATTCAGGCCGGTCAGGCCGGTCTCCATCGAGCGCAGCGCCTTCTGCAGCGACTCCTGGAAGGTCCGTCCGATCGACATGGCCTCGCCAACGCTCTTCATCGAGGTGGTGAGCAGCGCCTCCGCTCCGGGAAACTTCTCGAAGGCGAAGCGCGGCATCTTGGTGACGACGTAGTCGATCGTGGGCTCGAACGAGGCGGGCGTTGTGCCGGTGATGTCGTTCAGCAGTTCGTCGAGCGTATAGCCGACCGCGAGCCGGGCGGCGACCTTGGCGATCGGAAAGCCGGTGGCCTTCGAGGCCAGCGCCGACGACCGCGAGACGCGCGGGTTCATCTCGATCACGACCATGCGGCCCGACACCGGATCGATGGCGAACTGCACGTTCGATCCGCCGGTGTCGACGCCGATCTCGCGCAGGCACGCGATCGAGGCGTCGCGCATGATCTGGTATTCCTTGTCGGTCAGCGTCTACGCCGGCGACACCGTCAGCGATTCGCCGGTGTGGACGCCCATCGGATCGATGTTCTCGATCGAGCAGATGATGATGCAGTTGTCGCGGCGGTCGCGCACGACCTCCATCTCGTATTCTTTCCAACCGAGCACCGACTCCTCGACCAGGACCTCGCCGACCGGCGAGGCATCGACGCCGCCCTGCACGATGTCGAAATACTCGTCGCGGTTATAGGCAATACCGCCGCCAGTGCCGCCAAGCGTAAAGGACGGACGGATGATGGCCGGCAGGCCGACATTCTCCAGCGCCCGCGCCGCCTCCTCACGATTGTGCACGACCTCGCTCTTGGGGCATTCGAGCCCGATCTTGGTCATGGCGTCGCGAAACAGCAGCCGGTCCTCGGCCTTGTCGATCGCCTCGGCATTGGCGCCGATCAGTTCGACGTTCAACTTCCCGAGGCGGCCGTCGCGGTGCAGCGACATCGCCGTGTTGAGTGCCGTCTGCCCGCCCATCGTAGGCAGGATGGCGTCGGGCCGCTCCTTCTCGATGATGCGTGCCACCATGTCGGGCGTGATCGGTTCGATGTACGTGGCGTCCGCCAGGCCCGGATCGGTCATGATCGTGGCCGG
>JAUXST010000616.1 GCA_030679805.1 Reyranella sp.
GGCCTTCAGCACGATGGCGATGTCGAAGGCATGGGCCAGCGGATCGTCGGCCGGGCAAGTCGTGGGATCGAAGGCGAAATCGACCTTGCCGCCGGCCGCTTCCTTGCCGGGCATGGCCCATTTCAGCACCGGCGAGACGAAAGTCGGGACGCTGAGGCCAGCCTTCTCGATCGTCCTGGCGATGGTCGCGACCTCTTCCAGCGGCATGCCCATGAGATTGCGCCCGCCGACCGTGCGCATATCGAGGCGGCGCACGTCGTTCTCGGCGCAGAACGAGATCATCTCCTCGAGGGTGGGGCCGATTTCATCGCCGATCACGGCGAGCGCAAGACGGGGCAGGGTCATGCGGTTAACCTACTATCGACCGTCGTCTTTGGCTAAGGTTGGGTTCGAGATTGCAGGAGGCGGCATGAGCGACGAAGCGGTGATTTTCGTGGGCGCGAGCGATGTCGACCAGTACCTCCTCCTGAAGTACGGCAACCGGCATGGTCTGATCGCCGGCGCCACCGGGACCGGCAAGACCGTGACCCTGCAGACCATCGCCGAAGGTTTCTCCGCCTATGGCGTGCCGGTGTTCATGGCCGACGTGAAGGGCGATCTCTCGGGCGTCAGCCAGCCCGGTGGTGACAATCCCAGGGCCGTCGAGCGCGCCAGGCAAATGGGGATCGAGGGCTATGCGGGGCGTACTTTCCCGACGGCCTACTGGGATCTGTTCGGCGAGAAGGGCCATCCGATCCGCACGACGGTGAGCGAGGTCGGACCGGTGCTGATGGCGCGGCTTCTTCAGCTCAACGAAACACAGGAGGGCGTGCTCAACATCGCCTTCAAGGTCGCCGACGAGCAGGGCCTGCTGCTGCTCGACTTCAAGGATCTCCAGGCCTTGCTGCAATGGCTGGCGGAGAACGCAAGCCAGCTCACTACCGAATTCGGCAATGTCAGCAAGCAGTCCGTCGGCACCATCCAGCGCCAGCTCCTGATGCTCGACCAGCAGGGAGGCGAGGGATTCTTCGGCGAACCCGCGCTCGATCTCTCCGACATGATCCGCTGCGACGCGGCCGGCCTCGGCACGATCAACGTTCTGGCGGCCGACCGGCTGATGCAGAGTCCGCGTCTCTACGGCACGTTCCTGCTCTGGCTGCTCTCCGAGCTGTTCGAGGCGCTGCCCGAGGTGGGCGATCTCGAGAAACCCAGGTTCGTGTTCTTCTTCGACGAGGCGCATCTGCTGTTCAACGATGCGCCCAAGGCGCTGCTCGAACGCATCGAGCAGGTGGTGCGGCTGATCCGCTCCAAGGGCGTGGGGGTCTATTTCATCACCCAGAATCCGCTCGACATCCCCGAGACGGTGCTGGGCCAGCTCGGCAACCGCGTGCAACATGCATTGCGCGCTTTCACGCCGCGCGACCAGAAGGCGGTGAAGGTCGCGGCCGAAACCTTCCGCCCCAACAAAAAGTTCGACGTCGCCCAGGCGATCACCGAACTCGGCGTCGGCGAGGCGCTGCTGTCATTCCTCGACACCAAGGGGGTGCCGACTCCGGTAGAACGCTGCCTGATCGCGCCGCCCCAGGGACGCATTGGTCCGGTGAAGGATGTCGAGCGGAAGGTGGTCATGGCGGCCAGCCCGCTGGCCGGCAAGTACGACAAGACCATCAATCGCGCATCTGCCTACGAGGTGTTGACGGGCCGCGTCTCGACCGGCACCCAGACCACGCCCGGTCCGGCGGCAGGTGGAACGCCACGCCGGCGCGGCCAGTATGGCTCCGTGCCTCAGACGCCACCGACCAGTCCGCCGGCGCCGTCGGGTCCCTGGGGTGGCCGACCGCAGTCCCCGGCGGAAACCCAGCCGCCGTCTCAGGAGTCCGAGTTGCCGCGTGTCGAGCCTCGCCTCAAGAAGGCGCAGGGACCGGCGCCCGCTCCGGTGCCGAAGGCGCCCGCCGGCCGTCAGCGCGACTCGATCGGCGTGACCGTCGCCAAGGCGGCCAGTCGCAGCATGGCCACCATCGCCGCGCGCGAAGCGGCCAAGGCCATTTTCGGCAAGGGCAAGGCGGGCAGCATCGGCGCCAGCGTCGGTGGCGCCGTGCTGCGCGGTGTCCTGGGGTCGATCCTGCGAGGTTGAACCCGACGTTTCGACGGATTTCGCCGTCGGATCAAACCAGCCGGTCGAGTTCCTTGACGATGGCGTCGCCCATTTCCTGGGTGCCGACTTTCTTGGTGCCGTCGGTGTTGCCGACGAGCAGGTCGCCGGTGCGATAACCCGCCTTCAGCACGTTCTCGACCGCGAGCTCGACCATATCGGCGTCTTTGCCGAGGTCGAACGAGTAGCGCAGCATCATGGCGTAGCTGAGCGTCTGGGCGATCGGATTGGCCAGTCCCTTGCCCGCGATGTCGGGCGCGCTGCCGTGGATCGGCTCGTACAGCGCCTTGCGCCGGCCGGTCGCATCGGGCGCGCCGAGCGAGGCCGAGGGCAGCAGGCCCAGCGAGCCGGTCAGCATGGATGCCTCGTCTGACAGGATGTCGCCGAACAGGTTGTCGGTAACGATGACGTCGAATTCCTTGGGTGCACGCAGCAGCTGCATGGCGAGCGCGTCGGCATACATGTGGCTCAGCGCCACGTCGCTGTAGCTCTCCTTGTGCAGCTTGGTCGCTTCCTCGCGCCACAGCACGCCGGTGTACATCACGTTGGCCTTCTCCGCGGAGAGGACCTTGTTCTTGCGCTTGCGCGCCAGCTCGAAGGCGACGGCGCAGACGCGGCGAATCTCGGGCGCCGTGTAGCGCTGCGTGTCGAAGGCCTCGACCTCGCCCTTGGCGTTGGTGTGGCGGCCGCGCGGCTCGCCGAAATACACGCCGCTGGTCAGCTCGCGGATGATCATGATGTCGAGACCTTTGACGATCTCGGGCTTGAGCGAGCTGGCATCGACCAGCGCGTCGAACACCTTGGCCGGGCGCAGGTTGGCGAACAGATCCATTTCCTTGCGCAGCCGCAACAGGCCCCGCTCGGGCTTCTTGCTGAAGTCGGCCGTGTCCCACTTCGGGCCGCCGACCGAGCCGAACAGCACGGCATCGGCTTCGAGCGCCGTCTTCATGGCATCGTCGCTGAGCGGCACGCCGTGCTTGTCCAGCGCGGCGCCACCCACAAGATCTTCCTTGATGTCGAAACCGACCGCGCGCTTCTTGCCCATCCAGGCGATGATCTTGCGGACTTCATTCATCACTTCGGGGCCGATGCCGTCGCCCGGCAGCACCAGCAGATTGCGGTTGGACGCCATTGTCTTCGTCTTCTTTCTCAGATCAGGAAGCGGTGTGGAGCCAGGGCTGGGAGTCCTTCTGGCGGCTTTCGAATTCGTCGATCGACGACTTCTTCTCCAGCGTGAGGCCGATGTCGTCGAGGCCCTCGATCAGGCACTTCTTGCGGAAGGCGTCGATCTCGAAATGGACGGTGCCGCCGTCCGGGCCCTTGATCTCCTGGTTCTCGAGGTCGATCTCGATGATGGCGTTCGAGCCGCGGCTCGCGTCGTCCATCAGCTTGGCGATGATCTCCTTGGAGACCTTGATCGGCAGGATGCCGTTCTTGAAGCAGTTGTTGTAGAAAATGTCGGCGAAGTCTTCGGAGATGATGCAGCGGATGCCGAAGTCGAGCAGCGCCCAGGGGGCATGCTCGCGGCTCGAGCCGCAACCGAAGTTGGGGCCGGCCACGAGGATCTTGGCGTTTTGGTAGGCCGGCTGATCGAGGATGAAATCCTTCTTCTGGCCGTCGGCCGTCCAGCGCATCTCGTAGAACAGCCCGTCCTTCAAGCCGGTGCGCTTGATGGTCTTCAGGAACTGCTTGGGAATGATCATGTCGGTGTCGACATTGACCATCGGCAGCGGCGCCGCGACGCCGCGGAGCGTCGTGAACTTCTCCATGGAACCCCCTTGCGAAAACGCCGGAATAAACGGGCTTTCGGGCCCCGGGTCAAGCCGGCTGTCGGGCCTCTAGCGTCGGGTCAGCACCGCGCCGGCCATCTTGTCGTGCAGACCCTGCTTGCGGCTGGAGAAGGCGACGGACACGCATGCCACAAGGGCGAGCAGAGCGACCAGGCCGCCAAGCGAGCCCAAAATCCAGCCGGCGCTGTTGAGATAGAGGGGCCACGCCCGGATCGAGGCCGCGCCGAGGCTCAGTCTCGAGCCGTTTTCGGTCGAAACACGAATGCCGAGCAGTCTTTTGCCGATTGTCGCCTGGGCGGACGAACTTTCCTGAAGGGCGAAATAGGCCCAGCAAATCAATGTGCTCGCAATCATCTTGTCGGGCGACAGGCTGTCGAGCCAGTACTGCCAAAGCAGGCTTGCGTCGGCCCCCGTCGGCGGCGGCACCGGGAGCGGCGGGAAAACCAGCGACACGATCTGCCAAGCGATCGCCAGCGCAATCATGTCGACGATCCAGGCTGCCAGGCGCAGCCAGAAACCGGCATATCGGACGGCTGTTTCGGGCGGCCGGGCATCCCAGACGGGCGGCGGCGGCGGGAGGGAGGAACCCGAATTCGGAACGCTGGCCATGGCAAACTCTCCCTGTGAGCCGTCAGGGGACTCTTACCACGAGCGTATCGGCCAGAACATCGTGCAGCGCCCGTTTGCGGGCGGTGAAGGCCGCCATCAGGTAGCCGATGGCCAAAGGCACCAGCGGCGTGATCATCACCTTCAGGAAATGGCGGGCGGTGGCGCGGCCGAACGAGAGCTGGGCGCCGTCGACGCGCACGATGCGCACCCCGATCGCCATCTTGCCCAGCGTGGCGCCGCGCGGCGAACTGGTCATCAGCGCTTCGTAGAGCCAGTTGACGACGATCAGCGCCAATATCATCAGGATCGCGCCGAGGATGATTTCAAGCGAAGGCTCTTCGCTATCATGCTCCATGCCGGTCAGGACGACGAACGCGGCGAAGATCGCGACCATCACCGCCGCAGCGAGGGACAGAACAAGCCCATCGATCATGTAGGCGACGAACCGGATCCAGAAGCCGCCGTAGGGGCCGGGGGCGATGGCGTCGGTGGCTTGTGGCTGGCCCGGCCAGGCCGGCGGTGGTGGCGGATTGGCCATCGTGACTTCTTTCTCCCCAAAGAAATCGGGCCCCAAAAAATCGGGCGGTGCATCGCTGCACCGCCCGTAAGCTAGCACCGCTTGTTCGACAGCGGCTATTGGAAGTCCCGCACGTCCGCGAGCGTGCCGCGGATGGCGGCGGCCACGGCCATCGCCGGGCTCACCAGATGGGTGCGCCCGCCGCGGCCCTGGCGGCCTTCGAAGTTGCGGTTCGAGGTCGAGGCGCAGCGCTGGCCGGGGTCCAGGCGATCGGCGTTCATGGCCAGGCACATCGAGCAGCCCTGCAGGCGCCACTCGAAGCCGGCCTCGATGAAGATCTTGTCCAGACCTTCCTTTTCCGCCTCGGCCTTCACCAGGCCGGAGCCCGGCACGACCATGGCCGACACGGTGGAGGCGACTTTGCGGCCGCGGGCGATTTCCGCGGCGGCGCGCAGATCCTCGATGCGGCCGTTGGTGCAGGAGCCGATGAAGACCCGGTCGATCGGCACGTCGACCAGGCGGGTGCCCGGCGTCAGGCCCATGTAGGCGAGCGAGCGCGCCCAGGCCTCGCGACGGTTCTCGTCCGGCGCATTGGCCGGATCGGGGATCACGTCGGTGATCGGCAGCGCGTCCTGCGGGCTGGTGCCCCAAGTCACCATCGGTGGGATATCCGAGGCGAGCAGGTCGAGCTGCGAATCGAACACCGCATTCTTGTCGGAGGGCAGGCGACGCCACTGGCCCAGCGCCAGGTCCCACGCACCGCCCTTGGGCGAGTACGGCCGGCCGTCGAGGTACTTGAAGGTGGT
>JAUXST010000630.1 GCA_030679805.1 Reyranella sp.
TGCTTTTTCGAGGGCTTCCTGCGCCGTCAGCCAGCGCTGCTCGGCATTGGCGACTTCGCGCTCGAGCCGTGCCTTTTCGCGCTGCAGGTCGGTGACGACCGTGCCTGGTCCTGAATAGATCGCAGGCTCCCCGAGCTTGGCAACGACGCCGTCGAGCTGGGCCGTGAGGCGCGCCAGCATCTTCTCCGCGCTGTCGACGGCCTTCTTGAGGGGGGCCTTCTGAGTGCGATTGTCGGCCGCTGCCTTGCGCTGGTCCTTCTTCGAGCCGGCATCGACCGGGCGCTCATCGCGCTTGGCGGGCTTGGCGCCACGTTCCTTCAGGAGCTTCGCCTGGTATTCGTCGATATCGCCGTCGAAAGGCTTCACCGTGCCACCGGCGACCAGCCACAGCGTATCGGCCACCATCTTCACCAGATGCGTATCGTGGCTGACCAGCACGACGGCGCCCTCGAAATCGTTGATGGCGTCAACCAGCGAGGCGCGGGCGTCCATGTCGAGATGGTTGGTCGGCTCGTCGAGCAGCAGCATGTGCGGTGCGTTGCGCGTGGCGAGCGCCAGCAGCAGGCGGGTCTTCTCGCCGCCGGACAGCACGCCGACTTTCAAGTTGGCGCGGTCGCGCGAGAAGCCGAAGCGGCCGAGCTGGGCGCGCACCTTGGCCTCTCCGGAGCCCGGCAGGGCGCGGTTCATGTGATCGAACGGCGTCGCCTCGTAGTCGAGGCTCTCTTCCTGATCCTGGGAGAAGTAGCCGACACGCAGCCGGGGGGTCTTCTTCAGCTTGCCCTCGCGCGGCTCCAGCCGTTGCGAGATCAGGCGGATGAAAGTCGATTTGCCGTTGCCGTTCTGGCCGAGCAGCGCGATGCGGTCTTCCATATCGATGCGCAGGTCGAGATTGCGCAGCACCAGCGGTCCTTCGGGATAGCCGACCGAGACTTCGTCGAGGGTCTCGATCGGCGAGGCGAGGATTTCGGGCGAGGGGAAATTGAACGAGACCCGCTCCTCGATCGGTACGCTGGCGACGGGACCGAGCTTCTCGATCATCTTCATGCGCGACTGCGCCTGGCGGGCCTTGCTGGCCTTGGCCTTGAAGCGGTCGACGAAGGCCTGCATGTGCTTGCGCTGGGCCGCGACCTTGGCCTGCTGGGCGGCGTCGTTGGCCAAGCGCTCGGCGCGGGTCCGCTCGAAGAAGTCGTAGTTGCCGGTGTAGGGCACCAGCTTCTGATTATCGATATGGACGATGTGGTCGCACACGTCGTTCAGCAGGTCGCGATCGTGGCTGACCATCAGGACGGTGTTGCGGAAGCGTTTTAGATGCTCGGTCAGCCACAGCATGGCCTCGAGGTCGAGATGGTTCGACGGCTCGTCGAGGATCAACAGGTCGGGGTCGCTGAACAGCGTGCCGGCCAGCGCCACGCGCATGCGCCAGCCGCCGGAGAATTCGCCGCAGGGCCGGGCCTGCTTTTCGTTGTCGAAGCCCAGGCCGTGCAGGATCGAGGCGGCGCGGGACGGTGCCGAGGCGGCGCCGATCTCGTCGAGGCGGGCATGGATCTCGGCAAGGCGCAGGCCGTCGTGGCAGGCCGCATCCTCGGCCATCAGGGAGCTGCGCTCGACGTCGGCCGCCAGCACGGCGTCCAGGACAGTGACGTCGCCGCCGGGCGGGTCCTGCGGCACCGACCCGACGCGGGTGCGGCCCATCAGGTTGATTTCGCCGCTGTCGGCCTCGATCTGGCCCTGGATCAGGCGCAGCAGGGTCGACTTGCCGGCGCCGTTGCGGCCGACCAGGCCCACCTTCCAGCCATCGGAAAAGGCCGCCGAAGCGCGGTCGAATAGCACGCGCTCGCCGTGGCGGAAGGAGATGTCGCTAATGTGGAGCATGGGGCGGCGGCCTTTAGCACGCGGTACGGGGCCATTCCAAGGCGGATCGGCCGACTTGCCGGGCCGAAACCTCGCGTCTATAAGGCGCGCCCATTCGCCGAGACTTTGTCTTCAAGAGGATTCCATGGCCGTCGAACGCACTTTTTCGATCATCAAGCCGGACGCGACACGCCGGAACCTGACCGGCAAGATCAACGCCCGGTTCGAGGAAAAGGGCCTGCGGGTCGTGGCCCAGAAGCGCATCTGGATGAGCCGCCAGCAGGCCGAACAGTTCTACGGCGTCCACAAGGCGCGGCCGTTCTTCAACGACCTCTGCACGTTCATGACCTCCGGCCCGGTCGTCGTTCAGGTCCTGGAAGGCGAAAACGCCGTCGCCGCCAATCGCGAGATCATGGGTGCCACCAACCCCGCCAATGCTGCCGCGGGCACGATCCGCAAGGACTTTGCCGAATCGATTGAGGCGAACTCGGTGCACGGTTCGGACTCGCCCGAGAATGCGGCGATCGAGATCGGCTACTTCTTCGCCGGGTCCGAAATCGTCGGCTGAGACGCCTGACAGACACAAATGGCAGACACAAAAAAGCGGCCCTTCTGGGCCGCTTTTTCATTTGGGGAGCTATCGGCGTCAACCCAGGACGGCAAAAGCCACCAGCAGGGCCACCGTGCCGCCGATGCCCAGCAGCAACGCGAAGATCGACAGATGACCGACGAGGCCCAGCGCCATGGACACCAGAAGCAGCACAATCCAGAGGATGGTGAACAGCACCAGCTTGTTGAAAGACGTGTAGGTTTCCTGGTGCGCGCGGTAGTCGTCCTGCACTTCGGCCATGTCGGATCCTCGTTGAGATTTCGCGGAAAGCTTATAGCGAACTAAGGTTCGGGGGAAAAGAGCAGGGCAGCACCGGGCGGAATGTCGCGGACCGTGACCTGGCCGTCGGCAATCGAGATTCGACCTTCGGCGAACCAGCGCACGACGAGGGGATAAAGCCGGTGCTCCTGGCGCTGGATGCGCACCGACAGTGTTTCCACGGTGTCGCCGGGCAGGACCGGCACGGCGGCCTGGGCGATGATCGGCCCCGAGTCGAGGGTGGGTGTGACGAAATGGACCGTGCAGCCGCTCAGCCGCACGCCGGCGTCCAGCGCCTGGCGTTGGACGTGCAATCCGGGAAACGCCGGCAGCAGCGAGGGGTGAATGTTGATTTGCCGCCCCGCCCAATGCTCCGGAAACCACGCACTCTGGATCCGCATGAAGCCAGCGAGAGCCACGAGGCCGACGCCATGCTTTTCAAGCGAGGCGGAGACGTCCCGGTCGAACGTCTCGCGGTCGGGGTAGCCGCGATGAGAGATCACCGTGGTTGGTACGCCCGCTTTGCGTGCTGCCTCGAGGCCGCCCGCATCTTCCCGATTGCTGACGACGCAGGCGATCTCTGCAGGGTAGTCGGCCGCCTGGGCGGCCTGGATCAGCGCCGCCATGTTGCTGCCGCGGCCCGAGATCAGGATTCCGACCTTCAGCTTCGCCATAGGCTGTCGGCGTGCTCGACGACACAATCGGCTTCGTCGCCGGGCGCACGCTCGACGACACCGATCTCGTGCACGGTCTCGCCCGCTTCGGTGAGTGCCTTGGCGACTCGCGCTGCGTCGTCCCTGGCCACCACCGCGATCATGCCGAGGCCGCAATTGAAGGTCCGCAGCATGTCGTCGGTCGGCACGCGACCGACATCGCGCAGCCACTGGAAGACCGGCGGTGCCGACCATTGCCTGGCATCCAGGCGCGCGCGCATGCCCGCGGGCAGGCAGCGCGGGACGTTCCCGGGCAGGCCGCCGCCGGTGATATGGGCGAGTCCCTTGATGGCGCGGGTTGCCCGCACGACACCGAGGACCTGTTTGACATAGATGCGTGTCGGCTCGAGCAGGACCGAGCCCAGTGCTCCCTCGGCGAACGGTGCGGGGGTGTCGTAGGCGAGACCGCTGCGCTTGACCACGCTGCGGATCAGCGAATAGCCGTTCGAATGGGCACCGCTCGAGGCGATCCCCAGCACCGCGTCGCCGACGGCAATGTCGGGCCGTGGCAGCAGCTCGTCACGTTCGGCGGCGCCGACGGTGAAGCCTGCCAGGTCATAGTCGCCGTCGGCATACATGCCGGGCATTTCCGCCGTCTCGCCGCCGATCAGGGCACAACCGGCGCGCCGGCATCCCTCGGCGATCCCGGCCACGAGCCGCCGCCCGACATCCACATCGAGCCGGCCGCTCGCATAGTAGTCGAGAAAGAACAGCGCCTCGGCGCCCTGGACTACGATGTCGTTGACGCACATCGCCACCAGGTCGATCCCCACCGTATCCGGGATACCGGCCTCGATGGCCACCTTGAGCTTGGTGCCGACGCCGTCGGTGCCCGACACCAGGATGGGATCGCGAAATCCCGCGGCTTTGAGGTCGAACAGGCC
>JAUXST010000645.1 GCA_030679805.1 Reyranella sp.
GCCGGTCGGCCGCGAACAGGTCGACGTCGCCGAAGGCGGGCGACTGGTTGAACGAGGCGTCTTCGAGCAGGCCGGAGGACATGGGAGATAGTCTCTCATACGCCTCTCCCCCGCTAGGGGGAGAGGACGGGTGAGGGGGCGACGAAGCCTGTGACCCCCTCACCTAACCTCTCCCCCTAGCGGGGGAGAGGAATATGAGGAGTCCGACCATGACGATTCGTCAGGCGCCACCGCCGTACTTGAAAGAGAGCTTCACCTTGGTGCGGTAGGCCGTGACCTTGCCCTTTTCGATGACGAGGTCCTGTTCGATGACTTCGGCGACGCGCAAGTCGCGCAGCGACTTCGCCGCCCGCTCGACCGCCACTTTGGCCGCCTTTTCCCAGGATTCGCTGCTGGTGCCGACCAGCTCGATCACTTTGTAGACGCTGTCTGCCATGGGGGCCTCCCTGGACAAGGTTCTGCCGTTTCATCCGGCGCCGGGTCAGGGGGAGGCTCGGCAGCGGCTGCCTAGCTGGCATTTTCCTTGTAGCGGAGGAAGCCTATCACGCCGCCGCGAACTTGCCGAACTCCCAGTTGCGGCCGGGGGCGGCAGCGAACAGGGCCTTGGTGTAGTCGTCCTTGGGCGAGCCGAAGACCTGCTCGGCCGAGCCGTATTCGACCACGCGGCCCTTGCTCATGACCGCGACGTAGTCGCAGATCTGGGCCGCCACGCGCAGATCGTGGGTGATGAACAGCACGGCGAGGTTCAGCCGGACGCGGATCTCGTCGAGCAGCTCCAGCACCTGCTTCTGCACCGACACGTCGAGGGCGGAGACCGCCTCGTCGGCGATCAGCAGCTCGGGCTCCATGGCGAGCGCACGGGCGATGCAGATGCGCTGGCGCTGGCCGCCCGAGAACTGGTGCGGATAGCGGTCGAGCGAATTGGGATCGAGCCGCACCGTTTCCATCAGCTTGCGGGCGCGCGCCAGCGCCTCGTCGCGATGGAGACCGAAGTTCATCGGCCCCTCGATGATCGAGTCGCCCACGGTGATGCGCGGATTCATCGAGCGATAGGGATCCTGGAAGACGATCTGAACGCGCCGCCGGTGCGGGCGCAGCTTGCTGGCCTTCATGGTCGCGATCTCGGTGTCGCCGAGGAAGATCTTGCCGTCGGTCGGGTCGATCAGGCGGGCGATGCAGCGCGCCACCGTCGACTTGCCCGAGCCGGATTCGCCCACGATGCCCAGCGTCTCACCCCTGCGGATGTCGAGATCGACATCGACCGCGGCCCTGACGACGCGCGCCTTCTGGAAGAAGGCGTTGCCCGAGTAGGTCTTGCCGAGTTTCTCGGTGCGCAGCACGGTCGGGCCGTCCTTGCGCACGCCGCGGTGCACGGGATGGATCGACGGCACCGAGGAGATCAGCATCTTGGTGTAGGCGTGTTCGGGGCGCGACAGGATCTTCTCGGTCGGGCCCATCTCGACCAGCTCGCCCCAGCGCAGCACGGCGACGCGATGGGCGATCTCGGCGACGACGCCGAAATCATGGGTGATGAACAGCACCCCGGTGCCCTGGCCTTCCTGCAGCTCGGCGATCAGCTTCAGGATCTCGGCCTGGGTGGTGACGTCGAGCGCCGTGGTCGGCTCGTCGGCGATCAGCAGGACGGGATCGAGCACCAGCGCCATGGCGATCATGATGCGCTGGCGCTGGCCGCCCGAGAGCTGGTGCGGGTAGGAGGCGTAGATGCGCTCCGGCTCCGGCAGCTTCACGCGGGTCAGGATGGCGATGATCTTGGCCTTGCGCTGGGCGGCGTCGAGCTTGGTGTGGGTCTCCAGCACCTCGTCGATCTGCAGGCCGCAGGTCATGACCGGGTTCAGTGCCGTCATCGGCTCCTGGAAGATCATCGACATGCGCGTGCAACGGAGTTCCCTCAGGCGCGATTCGCCGGCGGCGAGGATGTTCTCGCCCTCGAGCAGGATCTCGCCGGACGTCGGCTTCAGGGCCTTGGCGAGCAGCCCCATGACGGTGAAGGCGATCACCGACTTGCCCGAGCCGGATTCGCCCACCAGGCAGACGATCTCGCCGGGACTGACCGTGAAGCTCACCTTTTCGACGGCGTGGACGCGGTCGGCACCCGATGGCAGGGAAACGCTGAGATTGCGGACTTCGAGGACGGGCTTCTTGGCTTCGATGGACATTAAGACTTCAACTCCG
>JAUXST010000667.1 GCA_030679805.1 Reyranella sp.
GCGTTACCTTCCCCTGAGCGGAGATGGCACTGGTCCTACCAGCCCTTCCGTCACTGAAGCGGCTTCGCTGGCGGCCGGATTTCTCGTTTGCGCGCCTGCGCGCGGCGGCCAAGACGGCGACGACGATGCCGCTCGGCGCCCAGCAGCTCAAGCGCCAGCGGACCAGTACCTTGTTGTCGCTGGCCGGCGTCACCGCCAGTCTGTTGGTGATCTTCGCCCAGCTCGGCATCGAGCGTGCGGTCTACGATTCGGCGGTCCGCCTCCATCGTACCGTTGCTGCCGATCTCGTCCTGGTCCCGTATGGCTTCAAGTCGTTGCAGCTCCATGCCGAGGTGCCCGTGGCGATGACCGACATCGTGTCGGCCAACCCGTCCGTGGCAGGCACGATGCCGCTCTGGTTCGGTGTCATGTCGATAACCCATACCGGCATGCCGACGTCGCGGCGTATTGCCTGGTATGCCATCGATGTCGAGCGGCCGGCGATCGACGTGCCGGGCCTGCGTGAAAACCTCTACAAGCTGCGTGAGGCCCGACGTCTGCTGTACGACCGCGAGTCGCGGCCCTATTTCGGCGATCTTGGCGAGATCGGGGAAAACAAGGAAGTGCCGGTGCTCGGGCCACCCGACAATCGCGGGTTGCTGCGCCAGCTTTTCGTCGTCGGAACCTTCGCGGTCGGCCCCAATGTGCTGAACGACGGCGCCGTCATGATGTCCGAGGGGACCATGTCCGAAGTCTTCGGCGCCTGGTGGTCGGATCGACCGGCCTTCATCGCCATTCGACTCGTCCCCGGGGCCGATCCGATGACGGTCCAGCAAGACCTCAATCGTGAGCTGGCCGGCCGAGGCGAAGCGATCACCATCTCCGAATTCGAGGCGCGCGAGAAGAGCTACTGGTCGCGCGAAACGCCGGTCGGCTACATCACGGATCTTGGCTTCGTGATGGGCGTGATGATCGGCATGGTGTTCATCTACTACGCCCAGTATCAGATCATCCGCTTCTATCTGCCGGAATACGCTATCCTGAAGAGCCTGGGTTATGATTGGTGGTTCTTCCTCTTCATGATCGGCCAGATCGGCGCCGCCATCATCACGCCGGCCTTTCTGGTGGCCTTCACGCTCGGACGGGTCGTTTACGGCATAACCGAAGCGGCCATGCACCTCGGCATGTCGATGGGGCTGCGCGAAATGGCCGTGGCGCTCGCAGCCTGTGTGGTCATGACGGTGGTGTCGAGCCTGTTTGCGATCAGGCGACTTTGGAAGGTCGACCCGATCATGCTGTTCGAGTGACCATGACCGGTAATCCCCATGGTTTCGGACCGCCGGTCATCGAGGCGGTGGACGTCCACCATCACTACGGTGAGGGACCGCAGCGCGTCGACGTGCTGTTCGACATCAACATGCAGGTGCGGGAAGGCGAGCTCGTGATCGTCACCGGGCCTTCGGGCTCAGGCAAGACGACCCTTCTCACGATCCTCGGGACGATGCGCAAGCCTTCGGAGGGAAAACTCCGCCTGCTCGGCACCGACCTCGTCGGGGTCAGCGGATCCGCACTCGACGTCCTGCGTAATCGCGTTCGTTTCCTGTTCCAGAAGCGCAATCTCCTGTCCTCGCTGACGGCGCTTCAGAACGTGATCGCCGGCGTCTCGACGACGCCGTTCGCCGATCCCGCCTGGGACGAGCCGCGCGCGCGCCATCTGCTCGGCATGCTCGGCCTCGGCGACAAGGCGTCCGCGTGGCCAGACGAGCTGTCGGGCGGCCAGCAGC
>JAUXST010000672.1 GCA_030679805.1 Reyranella sp.
GGGCTTCAAACGGACTCGTACGGCCTGGCGTGACAAACCATCCGTGTGAGCTACACCCGCGCTAATGCGTCTGCCCGCGGCGTGCGCGGGAGGGTCATGCCCGAAGAGAAAGACTGGGGCGGTCCAACCGCCAGCCTGCCTGAAGCAATAGCATTTTCCTGCTGAACCTGCACATCACATCTGCGTGAGCGGATGCTGGCAGTGCAAGCACCCGGCTCGCGGCGACGGCGCCGAGGGCGTCGGTCCAAGCCGGATGGACAGCCTATTGAAAGATCGCAGCTAGACCGTCATGTGACGGCGCACGGCATCGGCGTCGAACGTCTCGCGGGTGCCGGACATCACGACCTCGCCGCGGTCCATGACCGCGAAGTCATCGGCCAGCTCGTGGGCGAATTCGAGATACTGCTCGACCAGCAGAATCGCCATGTCGCCGCGCTGGCGCAGGAAGGTGATGGCGCGGCCGATATCCTTGATCACCGAGGGCTGGATGCCTTCGGTCGGCTCGTCGAGCACCAAGAGCTTGGGCCGCATGGTGAGCGCCCGGCCGATGGCGAGCTGCTGCTGCTGGCCGCCTGAGAGATCGCCGCCGCGGCGCTTCAGCATCGAACCGAGAACCGGAAAAAGTTCGAACACCTCGTCGGGGATCTTGTGCTGATCGCGGCCGACCGGCGCGAAGCCGGTCTCGAGGTTCTCCTTCACAGTCAGCAGCGGGAAAATCTCGCGGCCCTGGGGCACCAGCGCCACGCCGCGTCGCGCCCGCTCGTAGGGCGGCAGCTTGGAGACTTCCTGGCCGTCCAGCGCGATCGAGCCCGAGGCAATAGGCTGCAGGCCGACGATGGCGCGCAGCAGGCTGGTCTTGCCGACACCGTTGCGGCCCAGCAGGCAGGTCACCCGGCCGATCGTGGCCGACAGCGACACGGAGCGCAGCGCCTGGGCGGCACCGTAGAAGAGATCGACGTTCTGGACTGCGAGCATTCCTATCGCCCCAGATAAACTTCGACGACGCGCTGATCGGCACTCACCTGGTCGAGCGTGCCCTCGGCCAGCATCGAGCCTTCGTGCAGCACGGTCACCTTGACCCCGAGCGCGCGCACGAAGCTCATGTCATGCTCAACGACAACGACCGAATGCGTCTTGTTGATCTCGCGCAGAACCTGCGCCGTGGTCTCGGTCTCGACGTCGGTCATGCCGGCCACCGGCTCGTCGACCAGCAGCAGCTTGGGATCCTGGGCCAGCAGCATGCCGATCTCCAGCCACTGCTTCTGGCCGTGGCTCAGCCGCGCGCCCAGCATGTGCTGCTGTTCTTCCATGCGGATGATGGAGAGGATTTGGGCCAGCCGGTCGCCCTCGGACTTGGTCGGCTGGGCCAGCAGCAGGCGATGCCATTTCCTGAGGCCCGCGAGCGCCAGCAGCAGG
>JAUXST010000674.1 GCA_030679805.1 Reyranella sp.
ACCGGTCCACGCAGCTCCTTGGCAACGGTGCTGCGCGTCTTGCCATCGGGACTGACCTTCACAAGGTTGCCGCTCGCCAGCTCGGCGACATAAAGCGACCCGTCAGCGCTCTCCAGCGCATCGACGGGGGCGGCGAACCCGGTCAAGGTCGCTGCGAGCTTGCCGGTCTTGCGATCGACCTTCTCGACAGTGTTCGAGAACCAGCTCGACAGCAGCACATGCTTGGGCCCGACCGAGATGCCGATCGGGTAGGCGTGGGTGTCGCCGTGCACGCGCAGCACGTCGGACACCGCACCGCTCTGGCCGTCGACGGTACGGTAGCTGAACACGTCGGCCACATGCACCGTCTCCCTGCCGCCATCGGTAGTGACGGCGAGATCGGTCGGCACGGCAAGCTTGCCCTCGACGATGGTCTTGGCGGCGCCGGTGTGCTTGTCGACGAGGTAGATGCCGTTGTCGGTCATCGACGTCACGAACAGGCGACCGCGCGAATCGAAGGCGAGATTGTCGAGGCCGGGCTTCAGCGAAGCCACCAGCTTCTTGGCCTTGCTTGTGAGGCTGACGCTCCACACGCCACCGGTACCGGTGTCGACGACGTAGAGGTTGTCGCGGTTCTGCGGATCGATGTTGGCCGCGGCCGGAATCTTGAAGCCCGATGCGATGACATCGATCGCGCCGGTTTCGAGATTGATCTTCACGACCTCGCCCTTGAACCACAGCGGCCCGTAGAGAAAGCCGTCGTCGCGATGGATTTCGAAGCCGTTCAGGCCGCCCATCTTCTCGGTGATCTTGCGCAACTCGGAGCGCGGGAACGGCTTGAAGTCGGGCTTGTCGACGCCCTTGAGGTCGATCTCGTAGAGCGCGTCGCCGAGGAAGACCTCCGAAACGAACAGCCGGCCCTCCTTGCCGAAAGCGATCGAGTTGGGTCCGCCCATGCCGTTGGCGACCTCGATGGTCTTGCCGTTGGGCTTGCGGATATAGACCTTGCCGAGCAGGAAGGCCGTCCAGGCCATAGTGCCGTCGTCGGCGAAGGCGATGTCGTCGGCCATGCCGGTCGGGGCGTCGATCACGCGATCGACCTCGCCGGAATCGACCTGCACGCGATAGATCGTCTGCCCGATCACGGAGCCGGCGAAAAGCTGGTCGTCCTTGTTGAAGGCGAGGCCATGCACGCCATGAAACCACGATCCCGACACCAGAAACTGCTGACTATACTCTGCAGCTGTCACGGGAAGCGTCGCCGAAGCGGTCGCCGGGGGCGATGCCTGCTGCGCGAGCGCGCTGCACGCGACGACGAGCGCAAGCGCTCCCGCCGTGAAAAACCGGCCCAACCCCATCCGTTTCCTCCGACCCTCTCTCGCGGCGCGGACTTTAGACCCCGCGATACATTTTGTAACGCCGAACCCTTCAGCTACCATGGAGGCGTCGAGAAAACATGCATTTCGCGGGAGAAAACACATGGCGGGTCCGCTTTCGGGATTGACGATTGTCGAGCTGGCCGGAATCGGGCCGGGACCGATGTGCTCCATGATGCTGGGCGACATGGGCGCCAACGTGATCCGCGTCGACCGCACCAAGAGCCATGTCATGGATCGCCTCGCCGATCCGAAGTTCGCCGTGCACAACCGTAGCCGGCGCTCGGTGTCCGTCGACCTGCAGAAGAAGGAAGGCGTGGAGGTCGTGCTGCGCCTGATCGAGAAAGCCGATGGCGTGACCGAGCCGTTCCGGCCGGGCGTCGCCGAGCGGTTGGGCGTGGGTCCGGACATCTGCCTCAAGCTCAACCCGAAGCTGGTCTACGGCCGCATGACGGGCTGGGGCCAGGAAGGCCCGCTCGCCAAGGCCGCCGGCCACGACATCAACTACATCGCGCTCACCGGCGCGCTGCATGCCATCGGCAGCAAGGACAAGCCGATGCCGCCGCTCAACCTGGTGGGCGATTTCGGCGGCGGCGGCATGCTGCTCGCTTTCGGCATGGTGTGCGGACTGCTCGAGGCGCAGCGGTCGGGCAAGGGACAAGTCGTCGACGCCGCCATGGTCGACGGCGCGGCGCTCCTGCTGGGCGGCATCTATGGCATGGCGGGCGCCGGCCTGTGGAAGGACGAGCGCGAGGCCAACATGCTGGACGGCGGTGCGCACTTCTACGGCACTTACGAGACCAAGGACGGCAAGTTCATCTCCATCGGCTCGATCGAACCGCAGTTCTACGAGCTGCTGCTCGAGAAGACGGGGCTGAAGGGCCAGAACCTGCCGGCGCAGATGGACCGCAAGATGTGGGGCGACCTCAAGGCCAAGCTCGAGGGCGTCTTCAAGACCAAGACGCGCGACGAATGGTGCGCGATCATGGAAGGCACCGACATCTGCTTTGCCCCCGTGCTCACCATGCAGGAAGCCTCGCAGCATCCGCACGCCAAGGCACGCGGCGCCTATGTCGACGTCTTGGGCTTCCCCCAGCCGGCGGCCGCGCCGCGCTTCTCGCGCACCAAGGAAAGCGTCAAGGGCCCGGCCGCCAAGCGCGGCCAGCACACCGACGAGGTGCTGGGCGAGAGCGGCTTTTCCGCCAAGGAGATCGGCGAGTTGAAGGCGGCGGGCATCGTCGGTCCGCAATGACGTCACGTCGATGATCCGCGCCTTCGAACTGGCCGTCCGGCAGCTCGGCGATCCCAAGCTGCGGGTCGTCATCTGGCAATCTCTGCTGCTGTCGCTGGTGCTGCAGATCGCCATCGGCGTCGTGGCGTGGTGGGCGCTGCAGTCCTTCGCCACGTTCAAGTGGAGCTGGGTGAACGAGACCATTCGCTGGCTGGGCGGCGGCGCTGTCACCGTGCTGGCATTGATGCTGTTCCCAGCCAGCTTCGGCATCGTGATCTCGATCTTCCTGGAGAAAATCGCCGACATCGTCGAAGGCGAACATTACCCGCAGCTCGGCCAGGCACGCGGCATCCCGGTATGGGCCGGCATCCGGTCGGGAGTCGTGTTTCTGCTCATCCTGGTGGCGCTCAATCTCGTCCTGCTGCCGTTCTATCTGGTGGCGCTGTTCATCGCCGGGCTGGGCGCGGTGCTGTTCTATGGCGCGAACGGCTGGCTGACCGGCCGGGAATACTATGAGCAGGTGGCGCTGCGCCGCCTCGGCCCGGCCGACGTAAAGGCCTGGCGCAAGGCCAATGCCGGCGTCCTGTGGCTGACCGGGATCGCCATCGTGTTCCTGGGCACGGTGCCGATCCTGAACCTGATCGTGCCGGTCCTGGGCGTTGCGGCCATGGTGCATGTGGCACAGTCGCTGAAGCCGCCCCTTAATTTGCCAACGCGGTCGCGCTAGACTGCCGGCATGAAAAAAGCATTTGGGGCGCTGGCGCTCGTTCTTGCGCTCGGTGGCTGCGTCAGTGATTCAGGCCCGCAATATTCGCGCGGCGGCGGCGAGAAGGGCGTCTTCACCTCGCGCAACGCCGGCACCCCGATCCCGCTCGACCGCATCAAGGGAATGGACGAACAACAGCTTGCAACCACGTTCGGCGCCGCGGCGCTCGACCGCAAGGACGAGCCGGCCCGTGTGTTGCGCTACCAGTCCGACGCCTGCACGCTGTTCGTCTCGCTCTATCGCCGCAACGGCTCGCCGTGGCGGGCGGAGTTCGCCGACGCCTACGACACCCACATGCGTCCGCTGCCGGCCGACCAATGCGCGGGCTCGGTGGCAGCGCAGAAGAAGCGGGTCGCCTAAAGCCCACCGTCCACCATCTGCCGCCACAGCCGCGCCACGGCGGCGCAGGCCTTGGGGTCGGTGATCATGTCGAGATGGCCAAAGCCCGGCTCCACGGTCACGGCGATCCTCGGGTTGAGGTCGGCGAACAGGGGCTTGTACCGGTCGGCGTAGAAGAGTTCGTCATTGCCGCCGACCATGACCATCGTCGGCCGGTCGATTCCGGCAAGGGCGCCGCGCCAGTCGCGCACGAGCTGCAGGCCGGCCGACAGCCGGAAGGAATAGACCGGCGTGCGATTAACGCTCGGCTCCGCCGCCGTGGCGAAGCGCACCACCGGAAGTCCCTGGAACCATGGCAGGCCGAAGCCATCGAGGATCGACAAGGCCACGACGCGCGGCACCGCGACGCTGACCCAGCCGCCCGACGCGGGTCGCGAAGTGGGCGAATCCTGGGCGATGAAGGGGGAGATGGCGAGGTAGTCGTCGAAGATCGCGCGGTTAGGGCCGCTTGCGGTGCGCAACACGAAGCCGCCACCGGAGGAGAACCCTATCAACGTGCGATGGATCCTGGGGCCGGAGAGGCTCGTGGCCTGCACGAAGTCGACGAGATCGTCGTCGAGTTGGTGCTTGTACGACGTGTCGCCGTTGGTCGTGCCGCTGCCGCCATGGCCGCGCAGGCTGATCGAATAGACCGTAGCGCCGGCGGCCTGCAGGGCCTGGGCGAGCTTGTGCATCGAGATGCTGGCGCCCGACGAGCCATGGACCAGGACGACGGCGCGGTCCTTGGCGCCCGCGTAAAGGCGATAGGTGAGCGGCGCTCCATCACGGGCGGTGATCTGCCTGACCCCGGGGATCTCCGCCTTGTTCCACGAGTCGAAGCCTGGCAGCGAGTCGCCGGCAGGTAGCCTCGGCAGGGTCCCGGGGGAACTCAATACAATGACAGCACCAAAGGCACCGACCACAGCCAACAGCAGACTGCCCAACCCCACCCTCAACCCCAGCATCGCGCGGCGAACCCATGGGCTCGGCGTGGGGCTGAGCGTGCGCAAGCACACCCCGGCCAGCCAGCCGATGCCAATACCGGCGACAATGCCGCCGACGCCGCCCGACAGCACGATCCAAAGCGGCTCCGCCTTGAGAGCTGGCATAACCCCGAACAGGACACCGAGGGCATATCGCACGGCAAAGATCGACAGGCCGAAGACCAGCATGAACCAGCCGCCCGCCATCTCCAGACGGCCGTCCTCGAGCCGCCGCACGGCGCGTCGGCGACCCAAGACATGGCCCAGCGGCAGGCCGGCCAGCAGCGCCACCGCCCACCCCGCCGCGGCCATCCCGGGCTGCGCCGCCTGGGCAATACCCACAAGCGAAAGCACCAACCCGACCGCCGGCAGGATAGCAAGCCGCCACAGAGCGATGGTCCGCGGCTTCAACGCCTGGATGCCCGACCAGACGACGAACGCCATCAATGGCCATACCCAGAGCGGGGTGTGCACGACGATATCTAAAAATGACGGCATGATGAACTCCGGCGACGACGATTTGCAGCCATCAGCTTCGGCGGTGGACGGCACCCGATCCATCGTCGCTACGTGGAAGTGCTGGCGTTTTTCGCGATCTGCCGGCAATCATCCGTTCACGATGCGCGAATCGCCCTATGTCCGGTCGCTGCCCTATCACCTGCCGCCGGTGATCGGGATCGCCGTCGTCATGGCGGTGACCGGGCCGTTCGGCACCTACGAGCGCATGGACCTCGTCCACCGGCTGGCCTACTTCGGCATCATCGGGATCCTGAGCTGGCTGCAGGTCATCCTGCTCGCGGCCTGGTTCGGCGGCATCGAGCCGATCGATCGCTGGCCGGTGGCCGGCCGCATGACCTTGGTCGGTGTGCTGGCGGCGGTGCCTGGCACCTTTGAGATCATCGTCGTCCAGTCCTGGCTGGGGCGTCCCATCCCGCTGTCGGTGGCGCCGCAGATCTTCCCCGAGGCCGCCTTCCTGACCGTGGTCATATCGGTGGTGATCGGCCTGTTCGTCGAACAGCGCCTGCGCGCCAATGCCGACGCCGAGCGCGCACGTGTCGCGGCACTCCCCCAACTCCAACCCGACGTGCCCGGCACTGCCTCTCCCGACTTCTTCCGCCGTATCCCGCCGGCGCTCGGCCGCGACCTGTTGGCGCTCGAAATGGAAGACCACTATCTGCGCATCCACACCACCCTGGGGAGCGACCTCGTTCTCATGCGCCTGCGCGATGCGCTGGCCGAACTCGCTCCCGGGCGCGGGCGGCAGGTGCACCGGTCGTGGTGGGTGGCGGAAGGCGCGATCGCGTCAACGGAACGTCCGGCCGGCCGTCTCGTCCTGGTGCTGCGCAACGGACTGCGCGTGCCCGTCAGTAAGACCTATCGCGACCAGGTCAAGGAAGCAGGCTGGCTCGACGGCTAGAGGTGGCACCGGCAAAGGGCCGGTTTCCGGCACACCTCGTTGTGCCAAGCCGTGTGCCGCTGCCTGTGCCACGAACCGCTCTCAAGCTCTTGAACGGACAGCGCAATCGCCCCCTGATCGGCTGTGCCACCACGCCCGGCCTCCTTGCTTGATGAGAATCCCGGAGCGGCAGGGCGCTGCCGAGCGTGGGCGCAAAGAAAAACGCCCGGAACGGAGGCCGTTCGGGCGTTGCCAGCAGTGCCTGCACAGAGGTTCCAACTGTATCGAAAATTTACCACGGAACCTGCTGAACCTGCAAATCTGAGAATCTCAATCTGAGAATCTCCACGGGCTAACTGCCGCCGCGATCCTCGCGCCAGAGGTCGAGCTTTTCCTGGACCGGGCGATCGGAGAAGGAAAACAGGATCGCCTCGCTGGCCGCCTTGTGCACGACCTTGGCCCAGCTCGGCACGACGAAATGGTCGCGCTTCTTCCAGCGGAACACCTTGTCGCCGATCGTGCTCTCGCCCTCGCCCTCGACCACCGAGAACACCGTGCCGTCGGTGCTGCGGTAGGGTGCCGTCGCGAAGCCTTTGGGCAGGAGCTGCATGTAGGTGCCCATGGTGGCGATCGGCGCGCCGCCGCTCGCCGGATTGACGTAGCGCAGCTTGTAGCCGTGGCAGGCATCGGGCGGGCCGGCCTTGACCAGGCCGCGCAGCGCCTCGCGGGTACGGGCATAGGGATAATTGAAGATCGGCGAGGTCTGTCGTGCCGGCTTCCAGTCCACCGGCAGCAGGCCGCTGGCGAACTTGGCATCGGACGTGCCCAGTGGCGTGGTGACGGCCTGCTCGTCGGTCTCGCCATTCTCGGCGAAGCCCGCGTTGAACATCGCCACCAGCGGGATATCGAGACCGTCCAGCCAAACCATCGGCCTGGACGAATCGTTGCCGTGGTCATGCCAGGTCCAGGTCGGCGTGATGACGAAGTCGCCCTCGCTCATGATGGTGCGTTCGCCGTCGACAGCGGTGTAGGCGCCCTCGCCCTCGACGATGAAGCGCAGCGCCGACTGGGTATGGCGATGGGCCGGCGCCACCTCGCCCGGCAGGATGAGCTGCAGGCCGGCATAGAGCGTGGGCGTGATGCAGGCGCTGCCCGGCATCGCGGGGTTCTCGAGGATCAACACCCGCCGGATCGCTTCCTTGGCGGTGATGAGCGTGCCCGACTCCATCAGGAACGGCCGGACCTTGTCGTAATCCCAGCTCGCCGGCTGGTACTTGGGGGCCGGCGCCGGCGGCACGAGTTGGTGCAGCGATTCCCAGAGCGGCGCCATCGACAGGCCGCCAATGCGTTCATAGAAATCGCGGCGGGCGTTGTTGCGCGTGGTGCTAGCGGCCATGGCGGACGCTCATGTCATGACTATTCGGCGGCCGCCCGTACGGGCGCACCCATCCGTGCCGCGGCACGGGCACGGCACGCCGCGGCGAAAGCGCCGAACACTTTCATGGAGATCGGGTTCTCGAGCGCCTTGTATTCAGGGTGCCACTGGAGGGCGAGCGCGAAGCCGGGCGCGTCGGGCACGCTAAAAGCCTCGACCTGGCCGTCCTCGGCCGTGGCCTCGATCCGCACGCGCGGCGCAAGGCGATCGACGCCCTGGGCATGCAGCGAATTCACCTGCACCCGGCGTTCGCCCAGCAGACGATGGAGCAGGCCGCCCTCGACGACGTCGATGTCGTGCGCCGGGGCGTAGTTCACGTCCACGTCGGTCGACTTGGGCGAGCGGTGATCGCGCCGGCCATCGACCTCGTGCACGAGCTGGTGCAGTGAGCCGCCCAACGCGACATTGACCTCCTGCAGACCGCGACAGATCGCGAACAGCGGCACGGCATGGTCGATCGCGTGGCGGATGAGCGGCAGGGTGGTGGCGTCGCGGGCGGCATCGTGGGCCGTGCCGGGCTGGCTGGTCTGGCCGTAGTGGTGCGGCTCGACATTGGACGGGCTGCCGGTGAGCAGCACGCCATCCAGCGTATCGAGCAGGCGATCGAGCGCCGCCGCCATGGAGGCATCGTCGCCCAATTCGGGGCCGAAGGCAGGAATCAGCACCGGCAGGGCGCCAACGGCACGGATCGCGGCTTGGACATATTTGTCGCCCACCGTGTGGTGCCAGCCGCCGCGACCGTTTTCCTTGAGACAGGCGGAAACACCCACCAAGGGCCGCAGAGAAGACCGATCCATAGCCGTGCAAAATCCCATTGTCAGAAGGATTTATCATCGCCGCTCGGCGCCCGATTGGCAATTGCCCGGCGCTTGGTGCTGCCCGCATCTTGTGCAGTGCAGCCCTGCATGGTACCGCCCGGCCCGCTCGAAACCCCCGCTCTAAACCAGTGTAAGGTGCGCCATGACGACCACGCCCCCTCCCGCCCCGCCGGCCGCCGACAAGCCCCAGGCTGCCGCTGCCCCGCTGACCATGCACGGCCAGTACATCAAGGATCTCAGTTTCGAGAATCCGCGCGCGCCGCAGAGCCTGATCGAGCAGACCCAGCCGCAGCTTACCCTCAACGTGCAGGTCACCAACCGCCAGTTCGACGCCAAGACCTTCGAGGTGGCGATCACGATCGAGGCCAGCGCCCAGACGCCCGAGAAGGAGCCGCTGTTCATGCTCGAGCTGGTCTACGCCGGCACGGTCTCCCTGGGCGAACTGCCGCAGGAGGCCTATGGGCCGATGCTGTTCATCGAGACCCCGCGCCTGCTGTTCCCGTTTGCCCGCGCCGTGGTCGCCAACACAACGCGCGAGGCGGGCTTCCCGCCGCTCAACATCGCGCCGGTCGATTTCGTCGCACTCTACCGTCAGCAGCTCGAAGCCAATGGCGGCCGGATGCCCGGCGTCGCCGACGGACCGGTCGGCCACGCCTAGAGTCTTTCCGACCCAAGCGGAGCGTCAACAAAAACCTCATCCTGAGGAGCACCGTGAAGCGGCGCGTCTCGAAGGGTGAGGGTTATAGTGGAACGACCGTCGCCGCCCCTCGAGCCCGTTTATAACCTGTTGTTTTGGCTACGTTCATTTCGAGTCAGACTCTCAGGATGAGGTCATTGTTGTCGAATGATTCCGTTTGAGTCGGAAAGACTCTAGATCGTCGCTGAATGCCGTCAGGCCTTCAGCCAGAGCGGATCGCTGAGCTTCTTCAGGAATTCGGCATGCGCGGCAAGTTCGGCCACGCTGACCGGATGTGGCCGGGCCGGACGCAGCGGCCGGTTATTCGGCGCCGCCGTGCCGTCGGCAGCCGTGCCCGCCATCTCCGGCGCCAAGCCAAGGTCGCGCTGTCGACCGCCGCTCAGCTCGAGATAGACCTCGGCCAGCAGCTCCGAATCGAGCAAGGCGCCGTGCTTGGTGCGATGCGCATTGTCGATGCCAAAGCGCTCGCACAGCGCGTCGAGACTGGCGCGCTGGCCGGGAAACTTGCGCCGCGCCATCGACACCGTGTCGACGTAGGGATTGGCGATCCTGATCTTCCCCGCACGTTCCAGCTCGGCATTGAGGAATCCCAGGTCGAATTGGGCATTGTGGATCACGAGCTGCGCGTCGCCGAGGAAGGCCAGCAGTTCGTCGGCCCTGTCGCCGAACAGCGGCTTGTCCGAGAGAAACTCCTCGGTGAGACCGTGCACATCCTGAGCGCCCGTCGGCATGTCGCGCTCGGGATTGAAGTAGCAATGGAAGGTGACGCCGGTGGCCACCATGTTCACGAGTTCGAGGCAGCCCACTTCAACGATGCGGTGGCCGACAAGGGGATCGAGGCCGGTGGTTTCGGTGTCGAGGACGATTTCGCGCATCCCGACCTTTTAGCCAGTTGCCGCCCTATTTGCGACGGGCGCGTGCAAGCTGGGCTGTGAATCGCTCGCGCCATGGGTTGGACGGCCAGAAGCGGCCGCGGCGCTGTCGCAACCTGGCCACGGCGGCGGCGAGCGCTGCCCGCGTGGGCGCGAGCCCCATCCCGGTCGGGATGACCAGGCTCGCCTTGCGCCGCTTGAGCGCATCCGGCACCTGCTGGCGCAGGATCCCATCAAGCCTCTCCGCCGTCATGCCGGGCCGGGCCATGACGCGACGACGCTGCAGGAAAGCCGGCGCGCTCACCACCAGCGTGGCATCGACGCGGCGTTCGCCCAGGCCTTCGAACAGCAGCGGGATGTCGAGCACGACCAGCTTTTCGCCGGCAAGCGCCGCACGGCGCAGGAACACCCGCTGCCGGCGTTGCACCAGCGGATGCACGATCGCCTCGAGCTGGCGCAGCGCCGCCTTGTTGCCAAAAACGCGTGCGCCCAGCGCCTGACGGTCGAGCACGCCCGCCTTCACGACGCCGGGAAACGCCGCCTCGATGCCGGGCAGCGCCGCCCCGCCTGGGGCCTGCAGCGCATGGACGGCAGCATCGGCGTCGTACACGGGCACGCCCATCTCCCGCAGCATCTTCGCTGCGGTCGATTTGCCCATGCCGATCGAACCGGTCAGGCCGACGATGACCATCGACGGTGAAACGCTGCTGTCGTTCAAGGCACCTGTTTACGGGACCAGGATCGTCTGGCCGGTCGTCTTGCGGCCCTCGAGGTCGCGATGGGACTGGGCGGCCTCGGCCAGCGGATAGTGCTGGTCGATGGCGATCTTCACCTTGCCGCTCTTGACCATCTTGAACAGCGAGCGGGCCGAGGCTTCGAGATCGGCGCGCGTGGCTGTGTAGGCGCCGAGGCTCGGCCGCGTGAGATAAAGCGACCCTTTGGCATTGAGGATGCCGACCGGCTGCGGCGGCACGGCGCCCGAGGCATTGCCGAACGAGACGAGCAGGCCGCGCGGCCGCAGGCAGTCGAGCGAAGCGGCCCAGGTGTCCTTGCCGACGCCGTCGAACACGACGGGCACCTTCTTGCCCTTGGTGATCTTCATCACCTGCTCGACGATGTTCTCCTTGGTGTAGTCGATCACCCACTTGTAGCCGTTCTTCTTGGCCAGCGCCGCCTTCTCCGGCGACGAGACCGTGCCGATCACCTTGTAGCCGCGTGCCTTGGCCCACTGGCCGAACAACAGGCCGACGCCGCCGGCGGCGGCGTGGAACAGGACGATGTCGCCCTTCTTCAGCCATGCCTTGGCGGTGTGATCGACGAGATATTCCGTGGTCATGCCCTTCAGCATGATCGCCGCGGCCTGCTCGTCGCTCACGCCCCTGGGCACATGCACGAGCTGGTCGACGCCCATCAGGCGCTCCTGGCAGTAGGCACCCAGCACGCCGCAATAGGCGACCCGGTCCCCCTTCTTGAAGCCCCTCACCTTGGGCCCGACGGCCACGATCACGCCAGCGGCCTCGCGACCCACCGCGTGCGGCATCGGCGTCGGATAAAGACCGGAGCGGGTATAGACATCGATGAAATTCAGGCCGATCGCGGTATGGCGAATCTTCACCTGGCCGGGGCCGGGGGCGCCGACCTCGACGTCGTGAAGCTGCATCTTTTCCGGACCGCCGTTTTCGTGAATCAGAATCGACTTGGACATGCGTATTCTCCCTCTGGATCTGTCGTTTACTCGGCGGCGCGCTTGGACTTCGCCGCCTGGTATTTCTCGATCTCGCTCGCCACGGCCGACTGCGACTGCGCCGAGTAGGTGTCGCGGTTGCGCTCGGCAATGTCGTAGCTGAGCTGTCTCAGCGTATTGGAACGGCGCTGGAAATGCGGATGGACGTAGCGCGCCATGAGTTCGTACGAACGCTGAGTCGCCGGCCAGTCGGCCCAGTTGTGGGCCAGCAGCAGCACGGCGCCGAAGCCGCCTTCCGAGCCTTTCCACAGCCGCTCGAAATGGCGGATGCAATCGTCCGGCGTGCCGATGCAGGCAATGCCTTCCTTGGTCAGGTACTCCGCCGCGTCGGTGATGCCGGGCGGCAGGATCGGGAAGGTGGCCACGTCGGTGAAATACTTCGCATACCGGTCGATGCCGAACTTCACTTCCTCGAAAGCCTGTTCGCGCGTCGGCGCCACGTGCGCAAAGGTGACGATGCGCCACTTGGAGCGATCCGACACCTTGCCGTTCTGGCGCGCATTCTCTTCGTAGATCTTCCAGTTGGCGGCATGCGCCTTGAGCGCGTCGTCCGACGTGCCGCCGATCGACAGCATGCCGATGCCGTGACGGCCGGACGCCACCGCGCCCACCGGCGAGCGCGCGCAGGCCACGGCCATTTCCATGCCGGGCTGGCTGTAGGACGGAAGCTGGAGCTGTGCCGCCGCGAGGTCGAACCAG
>JAUXST010000680.1 GCA_030679805.1 Reyranella sp.
TACGACGATTTCTACGGCTTCCTCTCGGTGTCCGACATGTACACCGAATGGCGCGACCCGCATTTCTTCCCCGAGATCGTCTACTCCGACGCGCGCACGGAGTGGATCAAGAACATGCCCTTCAATCGCTGCTTCGTGCACGCCAGGAAGGGCGAGCAACTCACCAACGTCGAGGAAGTGACGATCCCCGTCCTCTCGCAGCTCGACGAGAAGTGGTGCCAGTACTCCACCGATTTCATCAGGAAGCAGGCCAAGGCCGACAAGCCGTGGCTGCTCTATCACTGCACGCGCGGCGCCCATTTCGACAACTATCCGCACGAGAAATTCCTCGGCAAGTCGCCGGCCAAACATCCCTACAAGGACACGCTGCTCGAACTCGACGAGATCATGGGCCGCCTGGTCGAGGCGCTGCGCGAGTCGGGCCAGCTGGAAGACACGCTGATCTTCATCTCGTCCGACAACGGCCCGCACATGGAGACCTGGCCGGACGCGGCCTTCACGCCGTTCCGCTGCGCCAAGGGTTCTACCTGGGAAGGCGGCGTGCGCGTGCCCGGCCTCATGTACTGGCCGGGCACCATCGAAGCGGGCCGCCAGAGCGACGGTCTGTTCGACTTCAACGACATCCTGCCGACCGCGCTCGGCCTCGCCGGCGCGTCTCACCTGCTGCCGCAGGACCGCTACATCGACGGCGTCGACCAGACCTCGTTCCTGCTCTCGCCCGAGGGCCTGTCCAACCGCAAGTACCACTACTACTGGCTGACCCAGACCTTCTCGGCGCTGCGCTGCGGCGAATACAAGATGGTGCTCTCGGCCACCAGCGACGACGCCACGGACGCCTACGGCACCGGCGGCTTCACCGGCGTGCTGGAACGCTTCGCCTATCCAAGGCTCTACAATCTCTATCTCGACCCGAAGGAGCAGCACAATTACCTGACGCGCAAGCTCGCCTATGTCGAAGCCTTCCAGCTCGGCATGCGCGGCCACCTCGGCACCTTCAAGAAGTTCCCGGCCAAGAAGGTCATGGGCATCAAGGTCGCGGACAAGCGCGAATAGGCGTTGGCCCGCCCGGTGTCGTGCCGAGGAGTGTCACACCAAAACAGCTCTCGGACGCGTTGATCGCACCTCGGTCCACCCCACCTGC
>JAUXST010000711.1 GCA_030679805.1 Reyranella sp.
GGCCTGCCGATCGAGAGCCAGACGGTTTCGCAGGTGGTCGATCGCATCAAGTCGATGACCGATGGCACGCGGCTCTATCTCATGGCGCCCATCGTGCGCGGCCGGAAGGGCGAGTACCGCAAGGAACTGCAGGAACTGCAACGCAAAGGCTTCCAGCGCGTAAAGGTCGACGGCAAGCTCTACGAAATCGCCGAGGCGCCGGCACTCGACAAGAAATACAAGCACGACATCGACGTCGTCGTGGACCGCATCGTGGTGAAGCCCGATCTCGGCAACCGCCTAGCCGACTCGATCGAAACCGCCCTCACCCTGGCCGAAGGGCTCGCCATCGCCGAGAACGCCGACAGCGGCGAGCGCACGGTGTTCTCGGCCCGCTTCGCCTGCCCGGTCTCCGGCTTCACCATCGAGGAGATCGAGCCGCGCCTGTTCTCCTTCAATGCGCCGCAGGGCGCCTGCCCTGCCTGCGATGGCCTCGGCGTAAAAATGTTCTTCGATCCCGAGATGGTGGCGCCGGACGATCGGCTGTCGCTGGCCGAGGGCGCGATCGCGCCGTGGGCCGATTCCTCGGGCCAATATTACATGCAGACGCTCGAGAGCATCGCCAAGCACTTCAAGGTCAAGATGTCGACGCCATGGCGCGACCTGCCCAAGAAGGTGCGCGACACCATCCTCCAGGGCAGCGGCGGCGAATCCATCGCCATGCGCTACGACGACGGCATTCGCCAGTATCAGACCACCAAGCCGTTCGAAGGCGTGATCCCCAATCTCGATCGCCGCTGGAAGGAGACCGACTCTTCCTGGGTACGCGAGGAACTCGAACGCTTCCAGCACGAGAGCAAGTGCGAGGTCTGCGGCGGCGCGCGGCTGAAACCCGAGGCGCTGGCCGTGAAGATCGGCGGATTGCACATCAGCCAGGTCACCGAGTTCTCCATCGGCGATGCCGTGCGGTGGTTTCTCGACCTGCCGCCCAAGCTCACGGCCAAGCAGCGTGAGATCGCCGAGCGCATCCTGAAGGAGATCAATGAGCGGCTGGGTTTCCTCGACAACGTGGGCCTGAGCTACCTCACCCTCAACCGCACCTCGGGCACACTGTCGGGCGGTGAAAGCCAGCGCATCCGGCTCGCCTCCCAGATCGGCTCGGGCCTCACCGGCGTGCTCTATGTCCTGGACGAGCCGTCGATCGGCCTGCACCAGCGCGACAACGACCGACTGCTCAAGACGCTCACCCGCCTGCGCGACCTCGGCAACACGGTGCTGGTGGTCGAACACGACGAGGACGCCATCCGCTCCGCCGACCATCTGGTCGACATGGGCCCCGGCGCCGGCGCGTTGGGCGGCCACGTCGTTGCCCAGGGCACGCCCGAGGAGGTGATGCGCAACAGCGCCAGCCTCACCGGCCAGTATCTCTCGGGCTTCCGCCAGATTCCCATTCCCAAGGTGCGGCGCGAACCGCCGGCCAAAGGCGGGCGCTGGCTCACGATCAAGGGCGCCAAGGAGAACAATCTCCAGAATGTCACCGCCAGCATCCCGCTCGGCACCTTCACCTGCGTCACCGGCGTCTCGGGCAGCGGCAAGAGCACGCTGATCGTCGAGACGCTCTACAAGGCGCTGGCCAAGCGGCTCAACAACGCGCGCGAACATCCCGGCACGCACAGCGGCCTCGACGGCGTGGGCCATCTCGACAAGATCGTCGACATCGACCAGTCGCCGATCGGCCGCACGCCGCGGTCCAATCCCGCCACCTACACCGGCGCCTTCTCGCCGATCCGCGATTGGTTCTCGCAGCTGCCCGACTCGACGGAGCGCGGCTACAAGCCCGGGCGGTTCTCGTTCAACGTCAAGGGCGGCCGCTGCGAGGCCTGCCAGGGCGATGGCGTGATCAAGATCGAGATGCACTTCCTGCCCGACGTCTACGTCCAGTGCGATGTCTGCAAGGGCAAGCGTTACAACCGCGAGACGCTCGAGATCGTCTTCCGCGGCAAGTCGATCGCCGACGTGCTCGACATGACG
>JAUXST010000713.1 GCA_030679805.1 Reyranella sp.
TGGTGCTGAACATCCTGGTCGACCTTGCGATCGCCTTGCTTGACCCCAGGATCCGCTACCAATGACCGTGACCTCTCCCCTCGATCCGGCGCTGCCCGTGGCGCCCTCGCGGCTCCGGAATTTCCTCGTGGCCGTGCGGAGGTTCTTTCGCAGGGCGCCGCTCTCGGCCTTCTGGGGCTGCATTGCCGCCGCGATCGTCATCATGTCGGTCGCGGCCCCCGTCATCGCGCCCTATCCGCCGCTGAAATCCGACTTCCGCGCCATGCAGAAGCCGCCCGACGAAAAGCACTGGTTCGGCACCGACCAGATCGGCCGCGACACGCTCTCCCGCGTGATCTACGGCAGCCAGGCCTCGCTCACCGTGGCGTTTGGCGCGGTGCTGTTCGGCACCACCTTGGGCGCGCTATGGGGCCTGGCCTGCGGCTATTTCGGCGGGCGCTTCGACATGTTCAGCCAGCGGCTGATCGAATTCCTGCAATCCTTTCCCGACCTTATATTGGCGATGGCGATCGCCATGGCCTTGGGAGGTGGCCTGGGCACCGTGATCGTGGCCATCGCCGTCACCCGCATCCCGTTCGGCGGCCGCGTCATCCGCTCGGTCGTGCTGTCGCTCAAGGAGATGCAGTACGTCGAGGCGGCGCGCGGGCTCGGTGCCTCGCACAAGCGCCTGATGTTCCGTCACATCCTGCCGCAATGCGTGGCGCCCTACCTGATCCTGGCCACCACCCATCTCGGCGTCGCCATCGTGATCGAGGCGTCGCTGGGTTTCCTGGGCGTCGGCATCCCGCCACCCAACCCGACCTGGGGCAACATGCTGTCGGATGCGCTCAACTCTGGCCTGGTGCCGCCGTGGTGGCTGGTGTTCTTCCCGGGTGCCGCCATCACGCTGACCGTGCTCGCCTTCAACCTGCTGGGCGACGGCATCCGCGACATGCTCGACCCGCGGTTGCGCGGCTCGGTCTAGGACTCAAGGAAAGATCCCTCGCTTCAGCGCGGGATCTTTGTTTTGACTATGCCGCCGGCGCTCTAAGCGGAAACTTCACGCCGCCGTCGTGCAGATGGCATGAGGCCCAGTGGCCGGGCTTGACCTCGGCGAGCGTCGGCACGTCGACCTTGCAGCGCGGCATGGCGTAGGGGCAACGGGTGTGGAAGTGGCAGCCTGGCGGCGGATTGATCGGGCTCGGCACGTCGCCGGTCAGGATCACGCGCTTGCGACCGCGGGCGCTCGCCTTGGGAATCGGCACCGCCGACAAGAGCGCCTCGGTATAGGGATGCAGCGGCATCTCGAACAGGCTGCGCTTGTCGGTCATCTCGACGATGCGGCCGAGATACATCACCGCGACGCGGTGGCTGATGTGCTCGACCACGGCGAGGTCGTGGGCGACGAACAGGTAGGAGAGCTTGAACTCCTCCTGCAGGTCGATCAGCAGGTTGATGATCTGTGCCTGGATCGAGACGTCGAGCGCCGACACCGGTTCGTCGCCGACGATCAGGTCGGGACTCAAGGCGAGCGCGCGGGCGATGCCGATGCGCTGGCGCTGGCCGCCGGAGAATTCGTGCGGGTAGGAGAGCATGGCCGCGGGCCTGAGGCCGACGCGCTCGAACAGGTAGGCGACGCGCTGGCGGCGATCGGCGGGCGTGCCGACATTGTGGATGATCAGCGGCTCGCCCACGATCTCGCCCGCCGTCATGCGCGGGTTCAGCGAGGCGTAGGGATCCTGGTAGATCATCTGCATGCGCCGCCGGAAGGGCAGCAGGTGCTCGGTGTCGAGGTGGGTGATGTCCTCGCCGCCGATGCGGATCGTGCCGTCGGTCGGCTCGAGCAGGCGGAGCAAGGTGCGGCCCACCGTCGACTTGCCGCAGCCGCTTTCGCCCACCAGCCCCAGTGTCTCGCCGCGCTTGATGCTGAACGACACGCCATCGACGGCATGGACGTGGCCCGAGACGCGGCTGAACACGCCCTTGTGGATCGGGAAATGCTTCTTGAGGCCGGAGACTTCGAGCAGCGTTTCGCTCACGCGGCACCTCCGAGCAATCGATCGGCATGCCAGCAGGCGACCCAGTGGCCGGGCCGCTGCTCCTCGAGCACCGGCGCCTCGCCGCGGCAGCGGTCGGTGGCGAAGCCGCAACGCGGCGCGAAGCTGCAGCCCGGCGGCAGGTCGAACAGCGACGGCACCATGCCCTTGATTTCGGCCAGCCGCGCCCGCACGCCGTTGCCCTGCGCCGCGGCGTCGAGATGCGGGATCGAGCCCAGCAGGCCCTTGGTGTAGGGGTGGCCGGGATTGTCGAACAGGTCGGCGGCGGCGGCCTCCTCGACCTTGCGGCCGGCGTACATCACCACGACGCGATCGGCATTCTCGGCGACCACGCCCATGTCGTGGGTGATCAGCACGATGGCGGTGCCGAAGGTCTCCTGCAGTTCGCGCATCAGGTCGAGGATCTGGGCCTGGATGGTGACGTCGAGCGCCGTCGTGGGCTCGTCGGCGATCAGCACCTTGGGATTGCACGACAGCGCCATGGCGATCATCACGCGCTGGCGCATGCCGCCCGACATCTGGTGCGGGTAGGCGTGGACGCGGCGTTCGGGCTCGGGGATATAGACGCGGCGCAGCATTTCCACGGCGCGGTCCATGGCCTCCTTGCGCGACAGGCCCTGGTGCAGCGCAATCGCCTCGCTCACCTGGCGGCCGATGGTGAACAGCGGGTTGAGCGAGGTCATCTGCTCCTGGAAGATCATCGAGATCTCGTTGCCGCGGATACGCTCCATTACGGGCTCGCTGAGCTCGAGCAGG
>JAUXST010000740.1 GCA_030679805.1 Reyranella sp.
GTCGTTAAGTGTCTGTTCCGACGTCGTTATCGGCGTGCGGTTGAGACGGGGTCGTTGTTGGGACTGTCCGCGACTGAGGAGCCGCGGCGGCTGCACCAGGCCACAAGGGCGACCCGCGGGCGTGCCGCAGGAGGTCGTGCCGATAAGGAAAAGGCCGGCGCGGTCCACGCGGCAGCCTAATGAAAATATATCTTAAATCCTGCTTATCCTGCAACTTTACTTGCACAGACCTGCCATGCGCCGCCTGCGGGTCGGACCTGGCCGACACTGCCTTCCGATGAACGGCGCGGGTGGACACGGCGACGCATGACGCCCCGCCGGATTCGAAAGCCGGCGCGATGCGCGCCAAGCAATACCCGAACAACGTATCGCCTTGCCGGAGACCGCCGTGGCCACCACCGTCAGCGACAAGGGCCGGGTCAACAACCCGAAACGGCTACGACTAGCCCTTTTTCACCAGCAGCCGGTTCGACAGCAGGCACAGGATGCCTGCCAGGCCCATGGCGGTGGTCATCGGCGCGATGGTGCCGTTCAGCGCCTGGCCCACCGCCGCGCCGAAGAGGGCGCCGATGCCGAACTGCATGACGCCCATCAGCGACGAGGCGGTGCCCGCCATGTGGGGATAGCGCTGCAGCGCCAGCGCCATGGAGTTGGGGCCGATCAGGCTGATGGTGGCGATCTGCGGCGCGAAGCAGAGCAGGAACGGCCACATGCCGATGGTGCCGTAGCGCGCCTCGATCCAGCCCATCACCATCGCCGTGGGGCCGGCGATCGCCGGCACGATCACGGCGTAGCGGAGGATCTTGCCGGCGCCGAACACCGGCGCGAACTTGGCGTTGAGCAGGCTGCCCACCGTCATGAACACGACCATGCTGCCGAAGATCAGGCCGTAGTCGCGCGGCGCCACGCCATAGCGCTCGATGAACACGAACGGCGATCCCGACAGGAACGAGAAAAGCGCGGCAAACTGGAACGAGCCGGTGAAGGCATAGCCCATGAAGGCACGGTGGCGGAACAGCTCGCCGAAGCGCTTCAGGATCGACGACAGCACCAGCGGCTGGCGATACTCCGGCCGCAGCGTCTCGGGCAGCCAGATCCAGGCCAGGATCAACGCCGAGAGTCCGATCGCCGCCAGCACCCAGAAGATCGCGCGCCAGCCCAGGAACCACAGGATCTGCCCGCCGATCAGCGGCGCCAGCATGGGCGCGATCGAGGTACAGGCCATCATCAACGACATGGCGCGCGCCGCCTGGTCCTTTTCGGCCAGGTCGCGCACCATGGTGCGCGCCAGTACCACGCCGCCACAGGCCGCCAGCCCCTGCAGGAAGCGCAGGCCGACCAGGTGGCCCGCCTCGACCGCGAAGGCACAGCCGATGCTGGTCACGACATAGATGGCGAGGCCGCCCAGGATGACCGGCCGCCGCCCAAAGCGGTCGCCCGCCGGACCGTAGAAGATCTGGCCGGCGCCGAAGGCGATCATGAAGGCCGACAGCGTGAGCTGGATGTCGCCCGCGGTGCCGCGAAGATCGACGGCGATCACCGGCAGCGCCGGCAGGTACATGTCGATCGACAGCGGCGTGAAGGACGACAGCAGCGCCAGCAGGATCAGCAGAACCGGCGTCAGGGTCGGGCGGGTCTTGGTTGTGGTCATCGGGCTCGCTGTACCAGCATTGGCTGCCCGGTCCCATGC
>JAUXST010000249.1 GCA_030679805.1 Reyranella sp.
AGGCGGCGGCCACCGTTTCGGGCGAGATCTCCTCGCCGATGCTGAGCGGCACGGGTGCTGCGAGGCGGGTCGCCACGACAACCCCGCCTTCGCGCGCCAATTCCATGCGGACCAGTCCCGCCTTCTCCTCGAACACCAGCCGGTCGCCCGAGACCGGCCGGCCGTAGCTCTCGCCGGCACGGGCCAGGACGAAGGCCGTCCCGACATTGGGATGGCCGGCGAAGGGCATCTCGGCTTTGGGCGTGAAGATGCGGACCTCGGCGGTGTGGGCCGGATCCTGGGGCGGCAACACGAAGGTCGTCTCGGCCAGATTGAATTCGGCGGCGATCGCCTGCATGCGCTCGGTCGAAAGGCCCTGGGCATTCAGCACCACGGCCAGCGGATTGCCGCCGAACTGGCGGTCGGTGAAGACGTCGACGGTGGTGAACTGGAGTTTCATGATTTCAAACCTGCCACACCGCGCTAAGCTTCCCGCATGACCAATGCTCACGGCTCCCCCCAAATCTCTTATGACCATGGCGTCTCCGACCGGAAGCTGATCGGCGAGACGATCGGTGCCTTCTTCGACCACCAGGTCGAAACCTTCCGCGACCGCGAGGCATTGGTTGTACGACACCAGAACGTGCGCTGGAGCGGGGGCGAACTTGCCCGGCGGGTCGACGATCTCGCCGCCGGGCTCATGACGTTGGGGCTGGAGCGCGGCGACCGGGTCGGCATCTGGTCGCCCAACACCTCGGAATGGACCCTGGCCCAGTTCGCCACGGCCAAGGCGGGCTTGGTGCTGGTCAACGTCAACCCGGCCTACCGGCGCGCCGAGCTCGACTACGCGATGAACAAGGTCGAGTGCAAGGCGCTGATCCTGGCGCCGGCGCTAAAAACCTCGAACTATCTCGAGATCGTCGACGATCTGGTGAAAGCGAAGAAGCTGCCGCTTCTCAGGCACATCATCCGGCTCGGTAGGGAGAAGACGCCTGGCATGCTCAACTTCGACGATGTAGCCACGGCGGGCGGCAATGCCGAGAAGGCAAAGCTCGCGGACCTTGGACCGAAGCTGCAATTCGACGATGCCATCAACATCCAGTTCACCTCGGGCACGACCGGGCACCCGAAGGGCGCCACGCTCAGCCACCACAACATCCTGAACAACGGCTATTTCGTCGGGCTGGGGCTAAAGCTTACGCCCGAGGACCGGCTCTGCATTCCCGTGCCGCTCTATCACTGCTTCGGCATGGTGATGGGCAACCTGGGCTGCCTGACGCACGGTGCCACCATGGTCTATCCGGCCGAGGCGTTCGATCCGCTGGCGACCCTGCAGGCCGTCGCCGAGGAACGCTGCACGGCGCTGTTCGGTGTGCCGACGATGTTCATCGCCCAGCTCGATCATCCCGAGTTCGCCAAGTTCGATCTCAAGAGCCTGCGCACCGGCATCATGGCGGGCTCGCCGTGCCCGATCGAGGTAATGAAGAAGGTGCAGAGCCACATGCATATGCACCAGGTCACCATCGCGTACGGCATGACGGAGACCTCGCCCGTCTCGACGCAGTGCGCCACCGACGATCCGCTGGAGAAGCGCGTCTCCACCGTCGGCCAGGTGCTGCCGCACATAGAAATCAAGATCGTCGACCCCGAGGGCATGGCGGTGCGGCGCGGCGAGACCGGCGAGTTCTGCACCCGCGGTTATTCGGTGATGAAGGGCTACTGGAACGATCCGGAGAAGACCGCCGAGGCGATCGACGAAGCGGGCTGGATGCGCACCGGAGATCTCGCGACCATGGATGGCGAGGGCTACGTCAATATCGTGGGCCGGCTGAAGGACATGGTGATCCGCGGCGGAGAGAACGTCTATCCGCGCGAGATCGAGGAGTTCCTCTACCGTCATCCGAAGATCCAGGACGTGCAGGTCATCGGCGTGCCCGATCCCAAGTACGGCGAGGAGATCTGCGCCTGGATCAAGCTGCACGACGGCCAGACCGCGACGGCCGAGGAGATCCGCGAGTTCTGCAAGGGCCAGATCGCCCACTACAAGATCCCACGCTACAGCGAGTGCGTACCCGAATTCCCCATGACCATCACCGGTAAGATCCAGAAGTTCGTGATGCGCGAGCAGACCATCAGCAAGCTGGGGCTGAAGGCGCAGAAGACGGCGTAGCTCCGTCTACTCTGTCATCCTGAGCGTAGCGAAGGATCCTTCGCTACGCTCAG
>JAUXST010000743.1 GCA_030679805.1 Reyranella sp.
GGCCTGGAGCGGATCACCGGTGGCGAGGTCGCGATCGGCGATCGCGTGGTCAACGAGCTCGAGCCCAAGGACCGTGACATCGCCATGGTGTTCCAGAACTACGCGCTCTATCCGCACATGAGCGTGTACGACAACATGGCCTACGGCCTGAAGATCCGCGGCATGTCGAAGGCCGAGATCGACCAGCGCGTGCAGAAGGCGGCCAAGATTCTCGAGCTCGGCACGTTCCTGCCGCGCCTGCCGCGCCAGCTCTCGGGCGGCCAGCGCCAGCGCGTCGCCATGGGCCGCGCCATCGTGCGCGAGCCCGCCGTGTTCCTGTTCGACGAGCCGCTTTCCAACCTCGACGCCAAGCTGCGCGTGCAGATGCGGCTCGAGATCAAGCGCCTGCAACGCGAATTGGCCGTCACCTCGATCTACGTCACCCACGACCAGGTCGAGGCCATGACTCTGGCCGACCGGCTGATCGTCATGAACGCCGGTGTCGCCGACCAGATCGGCACGCCGATGGACGTCTACGACCGGCCAGCCTCGGTGTTCGTGGCGGGCTTCATCGGCTCGCCGTCGATGAATTTCCTCGCCGCCAAGGTTGCGGCTGGCGGCAAGGCGGTCGAAATCGCGGGTCTCGGGATCTCCGGTGTGGCGCTGCCGCTGGCGCGCCCGACCTCGGCGCCGGGTGGGACGGCGGTGGCGCTCGGCATTCGGCCCGAGCATCTGCTGCCGGCGTCGGATGGACCGCTGGAATTCACCATCGAGCTGGCCGAGCCGCTCGGCGCCGACACCCTGCTGCATGGCCATTTCGGGGACGCGCGCGAGCTGGTGACGGTGCGCCAGGGCGGCCATGTGCTGGCCAAGCCCGGCGAAAAGCGCCGCTTCCGGGCCGACCCCGGCCACCTGCACCTGTTCGATTCCCAGACCGGCAAGCGCATCGCCGACGCGTAGGCGTATCCCGAGTCGGATGACTCTTGAGTAGTTGGCGAAGCAGCGTTAGCCATACTAAGACGTGCCAATGCTTGGGGCTGCGATGACTGTCCATAGAACCTAGGGTGCGGACCTTGTTCGGGAGGCCCATGTTCTTTGGCGCGGCGACCGTAGCGGTCGGTTGCCTGCTCCTGTTCAATCCGATCTGGACCACGGTCCGCTTCTCACGCCTGTTCGGCGAGTTTCATTCGATGCAGCTCGCGTACGACGAGCCGTACTATTTTTGGCTTCTCTTCCTTGAGGCGACGCAAGGAGCCCTCGACGTCAATCATCGGATCTTCAGCAAGCTTCTTGGATCGGCATTGCTCTCGATGGGCGCGTCGTTCGATGTGATGTTGACGGTGTACGCCGTCCTCAACCCGTTGTTGGCCTTCGCTGCAGCCTTGGTGCTTGCGGCCTGTTGGGAGAAGAGATCGCTCGGCCGGATTGTCTGGGCCGTCGTGATCCTGTTCAGCTTCGACTTCCTGAGCGGCAGTAGCAGGGTAATCGACTACGATCCTCCCGCCGTATGGCTCGCCGAACTCGTCGGCAATCTGGCGTTACTCAAGGCAGATGTACTCAGTTTTTTCCTGATCCATCGACGACCCGAGCCTCAGTCGAGCTGGATCGTGTTGTTCCTCTATTGGGCCCTGTTGCTGAACTCATTCCTTGAGGGTCATCGCGATCGCTATCTGCTGACCTGTGCCGTCACGCCGCTGCTCGCGTTCATCTACATCAACGTTTCTATCGCGGCGGTCCTGGTATTCGTAGGCTTGTCGCTGTGCAACCTTTTCATGCTGAGACAGCGGATCGCCTGGCCCTTTATCCTCTCGATCACTGCCACCGCGCTTGCCTATTTCGTCCTGTTCGCGGCCGGGAGCAGTTCCTGGATGGCGTCGCAGACGGTGTTTCGGACCCACATGCCCATGCTCCGCCCGTCGATCGCTCTGGCTGTGGCGGGCCTTGTATGGGCCGGCATCATGATTCATCGCGCAGGGCCCATTCCGGCGCGGTTCGCAGCCCTCGTATTCTTTGCTTTCCCGGTGGTCGCGCTGAACCAGCAACTGATCACTGGCGTTGCCGTACTGCCCCATAATTGGGAAATCTATGCGAACTACCCGTGCATTGTGGTCGGTGCCGGGCTTCTGGCTGGGAACTATCTGTCATCCTTCGAACGTAGCCCGGGCTGGCGGCAGTTCCTGCCTCTGGGCCTTCTTGCCATGATTGGTTTTGTCGTGGTGCAAGGGGCATTGCGCAACGAGAGGAACTGGCTGCTAGACAATGTTCGATCGGTTCTATTCAGCGAGGTCCTAGCTCGGGCGTCGGCGAAAGTCGGACACTTTGATGCTGTGATCTTGCCTCACATGTTTGACGAGTCGCTGTTTCTCACGCAGGTACCGAGGGGGACTGTCGTGCTCGGCGGCTACAACTCAATGGTGTTGGACCTTGTCCCGGCATGGCGCAACGACCAGAGCTTCACCGATCACGCTGTCGAGGCGGGCTCGCACTTCGCAACCGGCTTCGAAGTCTTGTTCCGGTCCGGCGTCACGCCGGCGCAACTGCAGGAAAGAATGTCGGGTGAGCTCGCCACGGGCGACTGCTGGTTGGGGCTTTCTTATTTCTTCTGGCAAGGCGATTGCTGGCCTGCGATGCTGAATTACACTGCAGCGGTTACACGACGGCTACCTTCTGCGGTGCCTGAGATAGTGTCGATGTACGGCGACTACCTTCGCGACAGCGCGACTGGTGCTGCCGGGAAGCGGAAAGTCCTGCTGATACGGAATGAACCACTTTCCGCGTTCTTCGACGACAAGGTGCAGAACGAACTGGTTGCCACGGCGGAAACCAATGTCGACGGCAAACCAGTGCGAGCGTACGGATATCTGCAAAAGCCCAAGCTGGCGGCTCATGAATAATATGCTTGGAACCGGCTTTGACTTGAGGTGGGATGCCGTCTGGCGTCCGCCTCCTGGCCGATTTTGTTTCACATACACCCCGCGCCCAGCTTGCGAGATGAGGGTCATCGTCGATATGACAGGGCATGCTGGCGTTTCTCGCTGAGGCCTACTCGGTCGCCTATGGCCTCGTGAACTCGATGTTCATCCGGCTCGCCTATCCGGCGGGCGCCTGCCTGCTTTACCTGTTGCCCGAACTGCTGCTGCCCCGGACGCGCAATTCTCTGCAGTCCTATCTCCGCGCCGCCACCTTCCTTGTGATCGCCATCGCCATCAACACCGTGGTGCTGAAGGCGATGGAGGGCAGCGCGGGCTTCTTCGACGTAAAGCCGCTCGCCTTCCTCGACCTCCGGCCGCTCACCGAATCGCCGTCGCTGCCGCTCAGGGTCACCGGCTGGCTGGTGGCGGCGCTCGGCATCGCGATGGTCGGCAACTTCTTCTATTACTGGATGCATCGCGCCCAGCACCGCTTCGGCTGGATGTGGCGCTTCCATCGGGTGCACCACTCGATCACCGAGATGAGCGCCACCTCGAGCTACCACCATGTCGCCGAGGATCTGTTCCAGTTCGCCGCCGTCACCATGCCCATGGCCGTCCTCCTCGGTGTCGCCGCGGGGCCGGTACCGTGGCTGGTGATCGTGCTGGCCAACACCCACTCCTACTTCATCCATTCCTCGGCCCGGCTGAACATCGGGCCGCTGCGCTACCTGCTCTGCGACAACCGCTTCCATCGCATTCATCACTCGCGCGAGCAGCGTCACATTGACCATAATTTCGCAACGTCGACGCCGTTGTGGGATGTCCTGTTTGGCACCGCCTACTTCCCGCGCGCGGACGAGTGGCCGGCGGTCGGCCTTGCCGACGTTGCCGAACCGAAGACGATTGCGGCTTATCTGCTGATGCCCTTCCGGCGCTAGCGAGCGACGCCGTGGTCACGTCGATGGTCTCTCGGCTGCTACGGATGACGCCCTCCTGGTTCAGGCGCGGCGCAAGGGCCTTGAAAGCCCATGGCCGATATCGCGGGCTGCGCCTGGCGAGCGTGCTCCTGCGGCCGGTTCTCGGCGAGCGGGCGCCGCTGCGAGGCTACGAAATCGATCTTCCGGCCTACGCGAAGCGAACGGGCGCCGTCTATGTCGCAAGCTCTTCTGCCGGCCTCGGCGTCGCGGTCCTGCCGCGGGGGCGGGTCTTGTTCGACTACGGCGTCGTCCTGACGCCCCAACGCACACTTGTCGCGGACGTCTCGCCGCAGATGGGCTTGCCGTCGCACGCGCATGATGCCCTTGCGGTGCTGCGGCTGCCTCCCATGACCCGCTTCCGGGGCCGCCTGGCCGTCCTGTCTTCGACGGCGCACCAGCGATACTACCACTGGATGTTCGACGTTCTGCCGCGCCTCGACCTGCTGCGGGAGGCGAACCTCGGCGTCGACGCCTATCTGATCAACACGAAGCTTGGCTATCAGCGCGACACCGTCCGGCATCTATCGATCACGCCGGTCCTCTCGCCGTCGCCGCTGACGCACATTGAAGCCGATGAACTCGTCGTCCCGACACTGACGGGCGACATCGGCTACCCGACCCTGCCTGCCTGCGACTTCCTGCGAAAGAGTTTCCTGCCTGCCGCGCTCCCCCCGCACCGGCGCCGCAGGCTCTATATCACGCGACGGGACGCCCAGATGCGTCGCGTCGAGAATGAAGAGGAAGTTGTTGCCGCGTTGTTACCCCTTGGCTTCGAGACCGTGGAACTCGACGGCATGGCGGTGGCGGAACAGGTGCTGCTCTTCGCGGCGGCCGAAATCGTCGTCGGCCCGCACGGCGCGGGGTTTGTCAATACGGTGTTCAGCCCATCCGGAAGCGGCGTCCTCGAGTTCTGGGCCGACGACGATTTCAGCCCCAGCTACGAAATCCTCGCCGGCCTTCGCGACATCCACTATCGGCGCCTCCGATGCCTGTCGGTTTCACCCAAGACCCACGACTTGCGGGTCGTGGTGGCCAACATGATGGAGGCCGTACGGTCGATTCTGGCGCAGCAGATTGAGGACGGCCGGGTTGGCGAGAGCCACCCGACCAGCTCGGCCTAGTATCCGCCGCGCCAGCCGCGCCGGAGATAGCCCCAACGGACAAGCTCGACGGCGGCAACTCCCTGCGCTGCCAGCGCCGCGGTGGGCGCGGCAAAAAGGGCGGCGATGCTGATGACCTCCGAGCCGAGAAACGAATCCACAAGGCTGAAACCGACGAAAGCAACAACAAAAATCATTGCACTGATCGGAATCATCAAGAGGGCCAGAAGCGGGAAGCCGTGGACCAGGACATACAAGGGGCCGAACAGCGATGCCCAGAGGTATGACCGTCCATCAAGGACTTTGGTTTCATCCGTCAGCGGATGATCGAGTTGGTAGATGTCAAACAATGCTTCCCCCACATCAGCCTAACATCTAGCCATTGCTAAACTAGGCTGGATCCGCTGCTGTCCGGCTTTGATTTGCGTCAACAGCCTTGCCGTTGCCGCTGTCAGCCAAACCCATGGCGCACAGAGCTTATTTATTTTCAATAGGATAAGGCAATTAGTGCTGTTCGGCACCTTCGAAAAGCATCGTCATTCCGGCACGTTTACGGAGGCAACCAAGGCGCTCGACTCGCCAGCGTTTGCCCGGCATCGTCTGGGCAATTGCCCGAAGAGGCGATCGGGGAGGCTCGCGCGGCGACGAAGAGTCGATGGTGAGCCTGGCGTGGGACCCGGCCGTTCGTTGAGGATGGCCGGGTTTCCCTTGTAGCTGGTGAGTCGATTAGCTGGTGAGTCGATCCATCGCTGTTTGGCCATCGATCGCAAAGCAAGCGACGAGGGACAGATGTTCGACCCAGCGCGTGGCGTGGTGTTCGAGTTCGTTGTTCGGACAATTGCCCTTCACTTCTTCAAGGTCGACTGGCCATCGTGGTCCGGCTCGCTCCAATTCTCGCAGCTGTCCTGCTGCTGTCCGCGCTGGCGGGCGCCCTCGGCGTTTGGGTAGGCATTCCCTATCTGGAGCGTCGCTGGACCTTCTTTCCGGCGAGGTCTGCGTCGGCGGATCGGTGGCAGATGCCGGCCGACGCGGTGGAGGTCACGTTTCCGACCACGGATGGCATCCATCTTGTCGGCTGGTTTTTTGCCAGCACGGCGCCGGCCAACGGCATCACCGTGCTGCTCCTGCATGGCAATGAAGGCGTGCTCCCGGACTACATACCCGAGGTCCAGCTCCTTCAGACGCTCGGTTTCAACATGCTGCTGTTCAACTATCGCGGCTTCGGCAAGAGCGACGGTACCACGCTCGGCGAGGCGACACTCGATCTCGATGGCGCTGCCGCACTGCGCTACCTGACGAAGAAGCGCGGCATCGATCCGAAATCCATTGCGCTGCTCGGCGTTTCGCTCGGGTCAGCGGTAGCGGCCGATCTCGCCACGTCGTCGCCCTGCCGCGCCGTGGCGCTCGTCGGTGCCTTCGCTTCCGCCAAAAGGCAGGCCACCGAACTGCAGGCTTGGTTCGGCAAACCCTGGCTGCCTGAGTTTCTTCTCGATTTTCTCAGCAGTCCCTTCGACACGGTTGGCAAAATCAGCCGGGCGAATTGCCCGGTGCTGGTCATTCACGGCGAGAATGACCTGGTCGTTCCTTTTGAACATGCCCAGGCGATCCATGATGCGGTCCGCCAGCCCAAGCGGCTCATCGTCGTACCGGGGGCCGGACACGGCCGTCCGGTCTCGGACGGCGGCCGCTACCTTGTCGAGTTGGCCCAATTCTTCATCGATGGGCGGTGATTCGGACGGAGCTCACAAAGTTGATGCTTTCGCGCGCCACGACGATAAACAGTCAAGCCATTGCAATGGATCAGGCAGGCATATGCTGTTCGGCACCTACAACATCCACTACGGCGTCGGTGCCGACGGCAAGTACGACGTAGCGCGCATCGCCGATGCGGTGGCCGAGGCCGACATCGTCTGCCTGCAGGAGACCGTCCGTGGTTGGCCGCAGAATGGCTATGCCGACCAGACGGCCGAGATCGGGAAACGGTTGAACCGCTATTTCCGCTTTCACGGCCCGATGGAGGCCGATTCGAGCAGCGTCGACGCCGACGGCCGGATCACCAATCGCCGCCGCAGCTTCGGCAACGCCATCGTCTCGCGTTGGCCCATCCTCTGGTCGCGCGGCATTATGCTGCCCAAGGTGCGGCTGGCGAACACCTTCGACCTGCAGCGTGGCTTCGTCGAGGCGGTGGTGGCGGCGCCCTCGGGGCCGCTGCGCATCTATTCCACCCACCTCAGCCACGTCGGCGCGCAACAGCGCCTGCCGCAGGTGGCGGCCCTGATGAACGCGGTCAACCGCGCGCCATTGAACGGCGGCACGTGGGACGCCGCGGCCGGAGAGACCTTCATGTTCCAGGAGCCGGCGCCCCCGGTCCCGGCGTCGGCGATCGTGGCCGGCGATTTCAACTTCACGCCGGCGCATCTGGAATATCCGCTGGTCTGCGGCACGCCCAGCACCTATGGCCGGCTGGCGACGGCGGAACACCTGTCGGACGCCTGGAGCGCCGCCGGCAACAGCGAGGAGGGAGTTGATTCCTTTCCGCGCGAGGGCCGCATCGATCATGTCTTCGTGACGCACGACCTCGCACCCAAGGTGAGAAAGGCATGGATCGGCTACGGCATCGATGCCTCCGATCACTGGCCGGTGTTCATCGAGTTCGACCTCTAGCTCACACCTTCGGCTGCCGGACGACGCAGCGAAAGCCGACGTGGCTTGTCGTCGTGTCGACCTGTTCGGCGTGGCGGGCGGCGGGGCGGTAGCGCTTGCAGTAGCTGGGCGCGCAGAGGTGTGAGCCGCCCTTCAGCACCTTGCGCGGGATGCGCACGCGATCATTCGGATCGTAGCTCTGCTCCACCGCGCCGCCGCGCGGGTTCTCCGGCACGCAGCAAGCCTTGGCTGCATCTGCCTCGTGCCGGGTCGAATACCAGTCGGTGGTCCATTCCCAGACGTTGCCGATCATGTCGAAGACGCCGTAGCCGTTGGGCGGATAGGTCCGCACTGGCGAGGTGCGGGCGAAGCCGTCGGCGCGCGTGTTCTCGACGGGGAAATTGCCCTGCCAGGTGTTGGCCATGTGCTTGCCATGGGGCGTCAGCTCGTCGCCCCAGGCGAACTCCGCGCCGTCGAGGCCGCCGCGCGCGGCGAACTCGAACTCCGCCTCGGTGGGCAGCTCCTTGCCGGCCCACCTCGCGTAGGCCTCGGCATCTCGGAACGCCACCTGCACCACGGGATGCTCATCGAGCCCACCGATATGGCTGCCCTTGCCGTAGGGCCGCCGCCAGGTGGCGCCGAAGGTGAAGCGCCACCACTGGCTCCAGTCAACGAGGTCGACCGGCCGGGACGGCGGCGTAAAAACCAGGCTGCCGGCCTTCAGCATCTCGGGACGGGCGCCGGGATAATCCTTGGGATCGGGGTCGATCTCGGCCCAGGTGATGTAGCCGGTTGCCGCCACGAAGGCGCGGAACTGGGCGTTGGTGACGGGCGTGGGATCGATCCAGAAGCCGTCGACCGTCACGCTGTGGATCGGCTTCTCCTCCGGGTAGTGCCGGTCCGATCCCATGCGGAAGGTGCCGCCGGGAATGCGGATCATGTCCGTCGTCGAAGTGGGCGCGCGCAGGTCCGACATGGCGATCCCTTATCGCGTCTTCGCGTCGGCGGGAATGCCTGGGCGCGGGTCCTAGTTCACGCCCTGCGGCGGTGACAGCAACTTGTCGAGCACGCCCTGCAGGTTGAACGAGCCGGGCTTCTGGCGTGGCGGGAACTCGGCCAAGGTCTGGAGGAAGCGGCCGACGAAGGTCTGCGCCGGCACCAGCAGGTAGATGCGGTCGATGCGCCAGCGGCCGTAGCCCATGCCTTCCTTGTCGGCGCGCTCGAACGGATCGGCCTTGAGGTCGAATAGCTTGGGCACGCGCAGCGTCACCATCGGATCCTGCCAGACGTCGAAGCCGTGGCTGCGCTGTTCCATGAAGGCGAGCTTCCACTTGTCGTAGCGCAGGCCCGCTAGGCCGCCGTCATCGGTCCAGTAGAAGAACTCCTTGCGGGCGCTGCCGGTGCCGTTTTTTAGGAGTTCGCGCTGGTCGTAGCCGTCGAGATGGACCTTGAAGCTCTTGGCGCCGAAGGTGGCGCCCTGCCTGAGCTTGGCCGCGAGGTCGGTCTCGCCGACGGCGGCCAGCAGGGTCTGCATCCAGTCCTCGGCCGAGAAGACGTCGTTGATCTCGGTGCCGGGCTTCACCAGGCCGGGCCAGCGCACCATCGCGGGGACGCGATAGCCGCCCTCCCAGTTGGTGTTCTTCTCGCCACGGAACGGCGTCGTGCCGCCGTCGGGCCAGCTCATCACCTCGGCGCCGTTGTCGGTGGTGTAGATCACGATGGTGTTGTCGGTGATCTTGAGGTCGTCGAGCTTCTTCAGCAGCTGGCCGACCTGGCCGTCATGCTCGACCATGCCATCGGCGTAGACGCCGAGGCCGGTCTTGCCCTCGGATGACGGCTTCAGATGCGTCCAGATGTGCATGCGGCTGGCATTGGTCCAGACGAAGAACGGCTTCTTGTCGCGGGTGGCGCGGTCGATGAAGTCGAGCGAGGCGGCGACGAATTCCTCGTCCACCGTCTCCATGCGCTTCTTGGTGAGCGGCCCGGTGTCCTCGCACTTCTGCTTGCCCCACTTGCCGAAGCGCGGATCCTCGCCCGGCGCGTCAGTCGGCAGCGCCACGCACTTCAGCACGCCGCGCGGGCCGTACTTCGCCTTGAAGGTCGGATCCTTGGGGTAATCGACGTTCTCGGGCTCCTCTTCGGCGTTGAGGTGGTAGAGGTTGCCGAAGAATTCGTCGAAGCCGTGCACGGTGGGCAGGAATTCGTTGCGGTCACCCAGGTGGTTCTTGCCGAACTGGCCCGTGACATAGCCCTTCGCCTTGAGCAGGTCGGCAATGGTCGGATCCTTCTCCGACAAGCCCTCCGGCGCGCCGGGCAGACCCACCTTCAGCAAGCCGGTGCGGATCGGCGACTGACCGGTAATGAAGGCGGCCCGGCCCGCAGTGCAAGACTGCTGCCCGTAGTAGTCGGTGAAGATCGCGCCTTCGCGGGCGATGCGGTCGATGCTGGGCGTGCGGTAGCCCATCATGCCGCGGTTGTAGGCGCTGATGTTCCAGAGGCCGATATCGTCGCCCATGATGACGAGGATGTTGGGCTGGGTGCCCGTCTGGGCTTTTACCGTCGTCACGCCGCCCGACAGACCGACGAGGAGTGCCGCTGCCGACAGCAGGCGGCCGAATTTGCCTTTGGTCATCAGTTTTCCTCCAGTTTCATGGATGAGGCCGAAACTCCTCCGGACAACGATGCAAAACAACGCGGCGGACGATACAGTTTCCGCATGGATATCGATCTCAAGCTGCTGCAGTACGCCGTCGTCCTGGCCAAACACCGGCATTTCGGCCGGGCGGCGGCGGCGCTCAGGATCAGCCAGCCGACGCTCAGCCGCAACATCGCGGCGCTGGAAAAACAGCTCGGCCTGCGCGTCTTCGAACGGTCGCGCCGCGATGTCATGGCGACGCCCGCGGGCGGTGACGTCCTCAAGATGGCGGACGAACTCGTCGCCCGGGCCGAGGCGATCTCCAACAGTCTGCAGATGGTGCGCGACGGCCGGGGCGGTCGCCTGCGCGTCGCGGCCGGCGTCTATGTCCACGATATCGCGGTCCGACCGGCGGCGATCGACATGATCAAGGCGAGCCCATCGGTTCGTCTGGAACTTCTGGAACGTGAATGGACGGCCGCGCTCTCGATGCTGATGATGGATCGCGTCGATTTTGCTGTCCTCGACATCATCGCCCTGCGCGGCATGCCGGCGCTGCGCGTCGAACCGCTCGGCAGGCTGAAGGGGGTCTATTACTGTCGGGCCGGCCACCCGCTTCTGAAGAAGACGTCGCTGCGGCCGGAGGACGTGCGCCCCTATCCGTTCGTCTTCTCCAGCGTGTCGCGGGAGAAGGTCGGCCTGGTCGAGGACATCGACCCCGGCTTCACCGTGGACCCGACGACGGGCGACATCCTGCCGTCGATCGCCGTCTCGTCGTTTGGCCTCGGCCTCGAGATCGCGGCCGGCACCGATGCGATCAGTCTCGGGCACATCAGCCAGATCAAGGGAGGGATTGCCGCCGGCCGGCTGGCGGTTCTCGACCTGCCGTGGCGGTCCGCGCGGCCGGTGGCGGAAATGGGTGTCGCCTACAAGCGCGAGCGCACGCTACCGCCGGCGGCACGGACTCTGATCGCTCTCATCCGCAAGCGCATCCGCACGGTCGAGCGGGACTGATGCTGCGGCGTCACTTCAGCTCGAACGGATAGATCACTTTCCAGTCCTTCTTCATGTCGACGACCGTCCACTTGCGGCGCACTGCCTCGTCCCACGCCTTGTCGAGGCGGCCGATCGGCGACTCGCGATCGTAGGCGTATTCGCGCACGGTGTCGGTATGATGGATCAGGCCCATGAAGCGGGCGCCGTTGCCGGCGGCCGTCCATTCCAGCATCTGCTGGTCGCCATCGGAATTGCCGAAGGCGAGCACGGGACGGCGGCCGATGAACTGGTTGATGCCGACCGCCTTGCCCGGCCCGTCGTCGATGAACGCGACCTTGGGCTCCTTCATCAGGACCGGCACGCCGTCCGGCTTCAGCACGAACTTGGTGACGCCCGACGAGCCCACGACCTGCTCGGGCGGAATGCCGTAGATGCGCTCGGTCCAGGGCCGCATGAACTCGATGCCGCCGCCCGACACGATGAAGGTCTTGAACTGGTTGGCCCGCAGCAGCGCCAGCAGCTCGAGCATCGGCTGGTAGACCAGGTCGGTGTAGGGCCGCTTGAAGCGCGGATGGCGCGCCGTGGCGAGCCAGTCGAGCACGGTCGCGCGGAATTCCTCGGTCGAGAGGCCTGCATGGGTGGCAGCCATTGCCTCGAGCAGGCCTTTTTCGCCGAGCGTGGCGAGGGTCGCGCGGTCGTCGGTCAGGATCGAGCGGAAAGGCTCCTGTGTGCGCCATTCGGGATGCCGGCCGACCAGCGCCTTGACGCGGTCGAAGGTGAACATCACCTGGAAATACATCGGCTGCTCGGTCCACAGCGTGCCGTCGTTGTCGAAGCAGGCGATGCGCTCGGGCACCGGCACCCAGTCACGGCCTCCGCTGGCCGTCCCGAGGGTGGCTGTCGTCCGGGCGATGAAGTCGAGGATCGACCGTTTCACCTCCCCGTCGTTCCACGACGGCAGGGCGTCGCCTTGGGCGAGGGCCTGTGGGGCGAGGGCGGCCAGCGCGAGGCCAGCGGCCAGCCCTACGGCGGATCCAGTGAGGAACGAACGGCGTTTCATGCCGGCTTTCTAGCACCAGCATGTCCGGTCTGCCTCATCAAGCGACCCGTCCGCGCGCTTTCCGCCCATGAGTTGCGCACTGACGCGGCGGGGTTCGCCATCTGCTGTTTGCGCCACATATCCCAGCAGGATCCTCGTCCTCGGCAACCGGAAGACCGTGGCCTTGTGCAGGCCAGTGATCCGGCCGAGATCGGCCAGCCTACGGAAAGGACTCGCATCACCGATTGGATCGGGATCTTGTCCGCAGGCGACGCGACGCCGGCCAGTCCGGGCGCGCAGAATGACAATTGGCCTGCGCACGCGCGGCAGCCGACGCTGCCAGAGACGCCCGAGATCCTTTGCGCGAATGACGTCCCAGTCTCTCGCGCATGCTTGAAATCATTCTCACTGCGAGCGGCTCGCTGACGCGTATGAGCGACCAGCAGGCGCGTCGCCGTGCATCGGCGCTGGTAAGTGGCGCCGAGACTGCCAATACTTCGACGGCATGCCTGTTCAGTGGACCATCGACGCGCAACAGCAACTCGTCACCGTGATTGCGTATGACGAGGTCACCTGCGATCAGCTCGTTGCCATGGTCGATGCGCTCCACGAGGCCGATGCCCACGGCTATCGCAAGTTGTATGACGGCCGGCGCAGCAGGATGCGCATGACGCGCGAGGAAGTCCTGAGGCTCGGGGTGCGCATGCGCGCCGAGCATCAGAGGAGCGCGCTGGGGCCCTTGGCGGCGATCCTGCCGGAGAGAGATGCCGAGTTGCTGGCTCCCCTCCTGGGCATGGTTGCCATCCCCAACCGTCCGCTGCGTATTTTCGTGGCGACCAGACCGGCCCTCAGATGGCTTCTCGCTTTGCCGAGTGCCTCGCCTTCAATCGAGCCTGCGGGCTAGCCTATCGCGGTGCGCGAAAGGCTTTTCATCTCGCGCCTGGCTTTGCCTTCGGTGGAGGCAGTGCACGGCGCCGAAACATGGACGACAGCGCCACGCCCAGTACCTAGGATGCAACCGAAGGGAACTACGGGGCCGCATCGCGTGGCGTCGTGATCGTTACAGGCAAGCAAGACATTCGAATCGGCTGCCTTGGGGATTTGGAGGAAGGGCATGGGCGCGCGCACGGGTTCGCAGTTTCTAAAAGGGCTCCGCAAGACGAGGCGTGAGATCTGGGTCGACGGCGAGAGGATCGAGGACGTCACCACGCATCCCAAGCTGCGGGGCGGCGCCGAAAGCCTGGCCGCCATCTTCGACCGGCAACACGCCTATGCAGCCGATTGCCTCTTCATGCACCCGGACAGCGGCCAACCCACCAACGTCAGTCACATGATCCCGCGGTCCAGGGACCAGCTGCGGCATCGCCATGCCGGACTCGTCCGGCTGTCGGAAGGCTCCATGGGCATCATGGGCCGCACGCCCGACTACATGAACATGAAGTTCGCCGCCTTCGCGTCGGCCCCCCACGTGTGGGCCGGCGCCGACGGACGCAACGAGCGGGGCGCGCAGAACATCGTGGCCTTCCAGCGCCGTCTGGCCGATTCAGATATTTCGCTCACCCATACGATCATCCAGCCCACCGTCGACAAGCGGACTGACAGCCGGATCCTGGGCAACAAGGTCACGGTGCGAAAGGTCGGCGAAACGGCCGACGGCATCATCGTCAGGGGCGGTCGCGTGCTGGCCACCCTCGCACCCTACGCCGACGAGCAGACGGTGTATCCCGGGCAGCCGATCCCGGCAGGTGCCACCGAATATGCGGTCTCCTTCGCCCTTCCGCTCGACACGCCCGGCCTCAAGTTCTTCTGTCGCGATTCGGCATCGGCGCCGGGAGCCGATCCGTTCGACAAGCCGCTGTCGTCGCGCTTCGACGAGCAGGACGCCTTCTGCATCTTCGACGACGTGCTGGTGCCGTGGGACCGGATCTTCATCGACGGCGACGTCGAGATCTACAATTCGATGCGCCAGACCGGCTACGCGATCAACATGACGACCCAGTCGACGGTCCGGGCGCTCACCAAGCTCGAATTCGCCTACGGCCTCGCCACCCGCATGGCGGAGATGATCGGCGACTATTCGCCGGCGACGACGGAGATGCTGGGCGAGATGGCCTGCTACGTGCGCATCACCGCCAACGCATTGGAATTGTCGCTGGAGCAGGCCTGGGAGCGCGAGGACGGCGTGTGGTTTCCCAACGGCGCGCCGCTGGAGCCGATGCGGTCGATGCTGCCGGTCTGGATGCCGCGGGTGGCGGAAATCATCACGCTCATCGGTAGCCACAACCTGCTCACGACGCCCAGCCGCGCCCAGCTCGACGACCCCAGGGTGCGGCCGTTGATCGACGAGATGCTGGGCGGGGCCGACGGCGTGGCGGCCGACGATCGGGCGGCGGTGTTCCGCATGGCCTGGGATTTCGTCGGCTCCTCCCTGGCAGGACGGGGCTTCCTTTACGAGCGCTTCTATTTGACCTCGGCCGCGCGCAACAAGCAGACGCTGCATCAGCGCTTCTTCGACCGAACGCGCTCCCAGGCCTTGCTCGACGACATGCTGTCGCGAGCCGACGGTGGACCGGTACGGGCGGCCTCCTGAAGGGGATGGAGGCAGGCGCGGCACGAAACCCAGTGAGTTTCCCGCCAATGCGAAGTGGACTGTCAGTCGATCGAGATGACGAAATCGAATAGCGAGTCGTGGCCGCCGGCCATGACCCGATTTTCTCCGCGCTGCAGCGAAGCGGAGTCCTGCATGAAGTGCGAGCCGATCGGCTTGCCATTCACAATGGTCCCCAAAGTGCTGTCGAGGTCGGATACGCTGAA
>JAUXST010000744.1 GCA_030679805.1 Reyranella sp.
AGGGTGCGCCGCGCATCATTCCGTTCGGCGTGAAAATGGTCGGCCCGGTGATCTACACCTTCGGCAACGACGAGCAGAAGGCGCGCTTCCTGCCGGGCATCCGCGAATCGACGGTATCGTGGTGCCAGGGCTATTCCGAGCCTGGCGCCGGATCGGACCTCGCCAACCTTCGCACCCGTGCGGTGCGTGAGGGTGATTATTACATCGTGAACGGCCAGAAGACCTGGACCTCGTACGCTCACTGGGGCGACTGGATCTTCTGCCTGGTACGGACCAACACCGAAGCCAAGCCGCAGGAAGGCATCTCCTTTCTGTTGATCGACATGAAGACGCCGGGAGTCACCGTGCGGCCGATCATCATGCTCGACGGCGCCCATGCAGTGAACGACGTGTTCCTCGACAATGTGAAAGTCCCCGTCGCCAACCTGATCGGCAAGGAGAACGAGGGCTGGACCTGCGCCAAGTTCCTGCTCGCCAACGAGCGGCTGGGCATCGCCGAGGTGCCGGCGTCGAAGCGCGGCGTCGGCATGCTGCGCGCGATCAGCGACGATCCGTCGATGGCCGAGAAGATCGCCGATGTCGACCTGCAGGTGCAGGCGCTGGAGATGAGTGAACTCCGAGCGCTCTCGACCATGGCGCTGGGCGGCGCGCCGGGCCCGGAAGTCTCGACGCTTAAGGTCCGCGGGTCGGAGATTCAGCAGCGCATCGCGGAACTGGCCATGGAGGCGGTCGGCGAATACGCAGCACCCTATCAGCCCGGCATGCTGTTCCACGACACCAACGAGACGCCGATCGGCCCCGACCATGCGCCGCCTGCCGCGCCGCGCTATTTCAACATGCGCAAGACCAGCATCTATGGCGGCAGCACCGAAATTCAGAAGAATATCGTGTCCAAGATGGTGCTTGGCCTCTGACGGGGGCTATAAGGCACCAAAGAATTCCGGAGGAGAACCATGGATCTGTCCCTTTCCGACGAACAGAAGCAGCTGCAGGAGCAGGCTGAGCGTTTCGTGCGCGACAAGTACGCGTTCGATGCCCGCCGCAAGATCGCGGCGACCGAGCGCGGCTGGCTGCCCGAGAACTGGGCGCAGTTCGCCGAGCTGGGCTGGCTCGGCATGTCGTTTTCGGAAGAGGACGGCGGCTACGGCGGCGGTCCGATCGAGACCATGATCGTGATGGAGCAGTTCGGCAAAGGCCTGGTGCTGGAACCGTTCCTGCCGACAGTCGTGCTGGGCGGCGGCATGATCGCCCGCGCAGGCACCGCGGCCCAGAAGGAAGCGCTGCTGGCGCCGATGATCGAGGGCAAGAAGCAGTTCGCGCTGGCCTGGCTCGAGCGCCAGAGCCGCTACAATCTGGCCGACGTATCGCTGAAGGCCACCAAGGAAGGCGCCGGCTGGTCGCTCAGCGGCCATAAGGGCGTGGTCTACAACGCCGCGTCGGCCGACCAGATCATCGTGCTCGCCCGCACCGCCGGCAGCGCACGCGAGCCGAAGGGCCTCACCCTGTTCATCGTCGACGGCAAGGCCAAGGGGCTTTCACGCAGAGATTACCCGACCCAGGATTCACTGCGCGCCTCGGAACTCACCTTCGACAAGGTCTCGGTCGGCGCCGACGCGGTGCTGGGCAAGGTCGATGAAGGTTTTGGCGTCGTCGAGGACGGCGTCGACCGCGCCATCGTGGCGCTCTGCGCCGAGGCCACCGGCTGCATGGATGCCATCAACGCGGCGACGCTGGAATACATCAAGACCCGCAAGCAGTTCGGCGTGCCGATCGGCAAGTTCCAGGCCTTGCAGCACCGCATGGCCGACATGGTGATCGCCACCGAGCAGGCCCGCTCGATGGCCACGCTGGCGGCGGTTCGCGCCGACTCGACGAACGCCGCCGAACGCAGC
>JAUXST010000250.1 GCA_030679805.1 Reyranella sp.
GGAGCAGGCCTCGCCGATGCCGGACGCGCCGCCGGTGACGACGGCGACCTTGCCCGAAACCTGCCCCATCGCCTTAGCGGCCCTTCCAGTTGCCCGGCCGCTTCTCGGCGTAGGACTTGATGCCTTCCTTGAAGTCCTCGGTCTTGCGCGTCCAATCCTGCTCGGTGAGCTCGCGCTCGGTAGCGATCTCGGCGCCATCGGCGAAGCCGCGGCGCATGGTCTCGCGCGTCGACTGCACGGCGAGCGGCGCGCCCTCGGCGATCTCCTTGGCGAGGTCGATGGCCGCCTTGCGGACGTCGGCGAGCGGCACCAGCACGTCGGCCATGCCCCAGGCGAAAGCTTCCTCGCCGCCGATTCGACGACCGGTATAGAACATCAGATTGGCGCGCTGCTGGCCGATCAGGCGCGGCAGCGTGAAGGTGAGCGAGAAGCCGGGATGGAAGCCGAGCCGCGTGAAGTTTGCGGCAAAGCGCGCTTCCGGGCAGGCGACGCGGAAGTCCGGCATGATCGCGAGGCCGAGGCCGCCACCGATGGCCGGGCCCTGGACGGCCGCGACGCTGGGCTTCTTGGAACGGAACAGGCGGGTCGCCTCCTTGTAGAGGTGCTTGCCGCTCTCCGCCGCGCCGGTCTGCGGCCGGTTGGCGAAGTCGGCGCCGGCACAGAATGACTTGCCCTGCGCGCACAGCACATAGGCGCGCACGTTCATGTCCTTGTCGAACGCCTCGAACGCGTCGGCGATCTGGTTGATCAGCGAATTGTCGAAGAAATTGTGCGGCGGACGCTGGATCTCGACGATGCCGACGTGACCGTCCGTGCTGACGCCGATGTCTTTATAGGTGGCGCTCATGCATTTCCCCCGGGTTGAAGCCGATGAATTGGTCGCGGATATTGCCCCGCCCCCGGGGGCTCGTCGATATGGGAGGATAAAGAATGTCGCAAAGCGAACAGCGCGCGCTCGTACTGGGCGGCGGGACCATGGGGGTGGGCATCATCGCCATGTTCCTGGGTGGCGGCTGGAAGGTCGATGTGGTGTCGCGCTCGGCCTCGACGCGCGACGGCCTACCGACTGCGACGGCCAAGGCACTGGTGTCGATGGGCAAGCCCGCCGACACATCGGGCCTCGCGACCTATGCGACGCTCCCCGAAGCGCCGTGGCCCAAGATCGACCTGGTCGTCGAGACAGTGACAGAGGACCTCGCGCTGAAGCAGCAGATCTTCGCCGACATGGAAAGGCTCGCGCGGCCCGACTGCGCGCTCACCTCGAATTCATCGAGCTTCCCGATCAGCGAGATCGCCAAGGGCCTGCAGACGCAAGGCCGCATGCTGGGCCTGCACTTCTTCATGCCGGCGCACCTGATCCCGCTGGTCGAGGTCGTGCGCTCGGTCCACAGCGACCCGGCGGTCGCCGAGAAGGTCGGCGCCATCATGAGCACGCTCGGCAAGCGGCCGGTGCAGGTGAAGAAGGACGTGATCGGCTTTCTC